>CAJOQF010000034.1 GCA_905236295.1 uncultured Eubacterium sp.
CCAAGAAGGTTCATTCTTGTCATACCATTGTTACCCATAGCTGTATGAAGCGGATGATCGAGTGCCTGCATATCCATAGCTACGCACTTAACACCATGCTTAACGAACCAGATACCAGCCTCACGACCTGTACCACATGAGTAATGATAGTACTCCTTAGAGTCATCAAACTTCTCATGCATACCTGTGCATAAGCAAAGTACTTTGCCCTTTAAGTAATCTGAATCAGGATCGATTCCCATGTTACGGCAAGCCTTGTCAAGATCCTCACCAGTGATGAGTGCCCATCTCTTTACGAATGTAAGATCGAGGCATACTGCATCGCCTGTGTAAGCGTCGATTGCCATCTCATGTGTATAACGAGCTCTTCTTCCGTCGAACTCTCTCTCCATAACGTGACGCGGTGCATCACAGTGTGTACCTGTATGCATTGTGCATCCGATATACTGTGTTAAAACGCCACCTTTTGCCATTGAATGTTTGCTATCGATAACCGGCTTATCGAAATAAGGCCATCTCGGAATCTCTGCACTAAACGGATGTGTTAAGTCTACCCATACCTTTGCCATTGGACTGTACCTCCTATAATAGAAAAAAGTTATTTGTTTTTATTTGTTGTAGAGCATCTTGATAAGATACTCGTTCAACCCACCATTGATTTCTGCGATCTCATCGTCAGTATACTTCATGAAGCCCTCATGATATCCATCCTTAGCCTCAGCTCTGAAACCGTTCTTGCCGGCATCAAGCATCTCTTTAAGGAGCGGAGAAGCATCATGTCTGTCCTCGAGATCTTTGAGAACATAGTTGTGAATGTTGCTAGTAAGCTGTGTTGAAACCATATCTGAGTTTACAAGCGGCGGAAGATACGGAAGTCTCAAGCCGAAGCTGTACTTACATGCATCATCAACCGTCTTGGCATCAGCTATGCCACGCTCAACGATTGAGATTGCCTCACGCCAAAGAGCATGCTGCATTCTGTTTGCGATGAATCCCGGAACATCCTTCTTGCAAAGAACCGGCTTCTTGCCTGCCTCTGTAAGAACATCCATAACTGTCTGTGCAACCTCATCTGTAGTAGCATCAGTCTTAACGACCTCAACAAGCGGGATGAGGAATGCAGGATTCCAGAAGTGAGTACCGCAGAGTCTCTCTTTGTGCTTGCACTTAGCAGAAATCTCTGTAGGACTCATAACTGAGGTGTTTGTACAGAAGATAGTCTTCTCAGAAACAACCTCCTCAAGCTGTGCGAAGAGATTCTGTTTCATTTCCATCTCCTCGAGCACGCACTCAACAACCATCTCGGCGTTCTTTACGCCATCAGACTTAATATCTTTTGTAAAGCTGATCTTGCTTACAATCTTATCAACATCGGCCTCAGTAACAATACCTTTCTCAACGAGAAGCTTCATATTGTTACGAACCTTTGCCTCTACATCTACATCAAATACGTCGTAAACTGTTACGTTTGCACCGTCAAGACCTGCAAGGATCTGTGCGATGGCACTACCCATCATTCCGCCGCCGCAAACCAAAAAGTTTTTAATTTTGCTCATTTTTAAGACCTTCCTTCTAAATGTTTAAATGATTTTAATTAGCAGGTGAGGTATCCACCTGAGCAGTCACAAGCAGAACCTGTGATGAAGTTTGATGCATTTGATGAAAGGAACATTGCATAACCTGCGAAATCCTCAGGCTCAGCAAGACGTCCGATCGGCTCACGCTTCATGAAGTTCTTGTAAACCTCTGAAGTCTCGTCGAACATCCACTCAGTAAGCTCTGAACGGAATACTGTCGGGCAGATAGCATTTACGTTAATGCCGTACTTAGCTGAGAGATCACATGCCATAGAAGCGATCATCATATCAGCACCACCCTTTGATGTACAATAGCCTGTGTATCCTGCCATACCTCTCTTAGATCTCTGAGAAGTAACAACAACGATCTTACCGCCCTGACCTGAAGCCGGAGTCTCACCGCCGAGCTGGTCAACCATCTGCTGTGCAACATACTTAAGCACGATGTAAACTGACTTGCAGTCAGCGTCCATGATGAACTGCCACTCATCTACTGACTGATCAAGAATGTTAGCCGGTTTATTGAAGCCGTGGCATACAGCAAGAATATCAATTCTTCCGTACTTCTCTACAGCTCCTTTTACAAGATTCTTAACGTCCTCTTCCTTAGCCGGATCTGCCGGGATAGCAACACAGTCGATACCCTCTGCCTTGAACTCCTCTACAAGCGGATCAAGTTTAGCAGAACCGCGTCCTGAAAGAACAACCTTTGCTCCATTGTATCCGTATGTTTTTGCAAGAACTTTACCGAGTGCACCTGTAGCACCTGTAACAAGAGCAACCTTACCCTCGATATTGAACATGTTGGTTACGAATTCTTTACTGCATGGAACCATTGGAATCATCCTCCTTTAAATTGTTTAATTAATCGATTTGTGGAAAATCGTTAACCACAGTATAAAACACTAGTCTTTTTTATGCAATACATACAATAATGTAATCAAGTTACTGCAAAGTAATGTCGTGTGTATTATACAAAAAATTTCATATAATTTACCATTTTTCATGCAAAATTGATTGATTTATTTTTCACAAAGGTATATACTATGGCTTGTGTGACGAACAAGGTTTGCCACACAATACAGCTACATTATATAAGAAAGGATGGTTTTTAAAATGGCTGGATATAAGATTACAAAGAAAGACGAATATTACACTTACGAGGCACCGGGACATTCTGAGTGCAAGCTCTGCAGACTTCATGATCCTGCAGACGTTGATGGCGGTCAGCTTATCAACGGACTCTCTCACTTCCTCCCGAGCGGTGGCGGCACAGAGATGGGTGCTAACCCGGCTGAGTCTATTTACTATATTATCGAGGGAACAATGGAGTTCACAGGCGAGGACGGAAAGAAGACTGTCCTTGAGAAAGGTGATTCAGTTCACATCGCTTCTAACTCTAAGAAGTGCGTAAAGAACATCGGTCCTACAACAGCTCAGATGCTCGTTATCCTTCTCCCACCGAAGGCTTGATGATCTAAATCAAAAATTTTGCCGGTCACTTTTGTGACCGGCTTTTTTCTTTCCTCTATCATCTGACTGCGTCATATATAAGTCCAAAGAAAAACAGTCCCCAGCCTATGAGAGATACTATCGGGGTTTTACTATTTTTGAAGAGCTGATATAAATTTGGGGATCAGCTGTTTTTTTCTTGAAACTACTCCGGGCAACTCGTATACTTCGCCTGAAAGTTCAACTCCATAGGCATCCTCAACGAGGGCGTTTGCACCTTCGCCGCAGCACTGCAGATAAGAAACCTCATCCATAATATTGGTGAGCATCACAAATACCATGCTGATACCATTTGAGCTCATAGTCTCCCTCAAATGAGGTTTGATCTTCTCTCGAACCTCATCCAGCTCGACGGCTGTCATTGCGCTTATCTGTGCAACACCAAAGTCGGCATTCTGTGTATGGAAAACCTTGAAATCCTGGTTTATGATTTCCTCCGGAGTCTTTGTGCCGAAATTGCTGCCTGCCTTAAACATTGCCTTTGCATGTTCCTCGAGATCTATGCCTGCAATCTCTGCCAGAGACCTTGCAGCTTCCTCGTCGAGAGGCGTACAGGTCGGTGATCTGAACAACAGCGTATCGGAAATGATCGCCGAACAGAGCAGTCCTGCAATATCAGAAGGTATATCTATACCCTGCTCTATAAACATCGATCTGACAATAGTACCCGTGCAACCCAGTGGCTGGTTTCTGAAAAATACCGGTGCAATCGTCTCAAGACTACCTATTCTGTGGTGATCGATTATCTCTAAGATCGTTGCACTGTCAATCCCGTCTACAGCCTGTGATTTTTCGTTGTGATCGACCAGTATGAGCTGTTTTCTCCTAAGATCGAGCAGGTTCCTTCGAGAGATCATGCCGACATATTTTCCGTCATCATCCAACACAGGAAAATCCCTGTGCCTTTCCTTGGACATAACCTTCTGCACATCCTCGATATGTTCCTCTAATCCGAAAGTAACCAGATTGCGGCTTCGCATAAAGTACTTCACCTGCATACTCTGGTTGATAAGGCGGACGGTGGTAAATGTATCAAACGGAGTGGTGATAAGCACGCACTGCTTTTCTTGCGCAAGCTTAACGAGATCCGGGCTTACTGAGGCATCTCCTGTAATCACCAGGGCGCATGCATCTGACTCGATAGCGGTGAGCTGGGCTTCATAACGGCTTCCGAGAATGATCAGATCATCCTCATCCACAAACTCCTCCATAATCTTTGGATTGGCGGATCCAACCACCACCTTCCCCTTGGTAAAGCAGGCATTCTCATTTCCGCAAAGGATCTCACCCTCAAGCGTATCCCTTATATCGCGATAGCGCGTTCTCGCCTTGGCAAGCGTCGTGCTGTCATAGACATCCATATATGAGGAAGCGATATCATTTGTCGTGATCACTCCCTCGAGATTACCGGACTCATTTGTAACCGGAAGGGTTGCTATGTTCTCAGTACGCATCTGTGCCCATGCATCTTTGAGTGTGGTGCCCCGTCTGATCGGCTCGGTGTGTCGTATTTCGATATCGGCAACCTGAGTGTTGACATCGGTGATCAAATCGGGAGTGTCTACTCCAAAAACCGAAAGCACATATCCGGTCTCGAGATTGACATCACCTGCCCTTTTTGGAATATAAACTCCCGTTGAAGTCTGTCCCTTTAAATATGCATATGCGATTGCCGAGCAGATTGAATCCGTATCGGGATTCTGATGTCCGACAACCCAAACTTCCCTCTGATCATTATTCATAAAACCATTCCTCAACTATCTACGAAAAATAAACCAATTCGTCAGCCGGTTCTTCGGCAGGACTCCACTCATCCAGATAGAGGACAGGCCCTTTCTTTTTGTACTCCATTGCAAACTCAACCTTTACAGTGGCAGTGAGATTGATCCATGATTTGTGTTCGAGCTTTGACGCCTCCGGACTCTTGCATTTAAATCCGATGAATGTAATGTCATCCTCACAGCAGGTCATAGCAAATCTGCCGGGAACAAACACATCTTTTTTCTTAAGCTTTTCAGGTCTGTAAACCTTTGCCAGGAACTTGATCTGTTTTCCCTCGTATTTGTTCGGATGGTCGAGAGCATCGAGATACCAGAGACCATAGTCAGAATCCGTAAGCTCCAACACCGGACCCGATGTGTCAAACGGAAGCTCTTCCTCCGTCTCATCTATGGTTCCGTCTATTCTCTCATAAACCAGCTGGGCTTTTCTGTTTATGCTCTTAACCAGCTGTCTGAACTTGAGTTTTGGTATCGGATCCGTACATCTGTTAAAGATGACAACATCAGAGTTGAACAACTGCTCCACCATGATGTTTCTCATGTTCAGCATATACTGTTCAAAGCTTGAGGCATCAGCCGTGGAGAGTATCTGTACAAGCTCCCATCTGGCCGGGAAATCCGTATCTGCAAACAGATCGTACTCCCATGTTCCGTTGTACTCTATAAACACCGCATCGGGAAGGTATTCCTTGTCTATAAGCGCAAGCTTTTCTTTTGTGTACTCTTCCTTTTCTTCAATATATATGACATCCGTGTTTATCTCTTTGAGTTTATCTTCGTCAAACTCGACCTCGCCGTCCTCACATGCGATTATCACATGCTTGCCGCCGGCTCCAAAATCATTTTCAAGCAGCGTCTCGACTATAAGTGATGTCTTTCCGCTGTCCATAAATCCCGTAAATAAATATACCGGTATCGTATCCATTTTTTATCACTCCAATCCAAACAGCTTGTCAAGAACCGCCTCATCGATATCGGTTCCTATAACACATAAACGTCCTGTATACTCAGGCTCACCGTCGCGAAGCTCATACTCGCCCGGCACCATGTCAAAGTATATCCATCCGCCGTTTACATCCTCTACCATACCCTTTGCACGGAGGATATCGCCATAGCTGTCAGTATCGGCGAAGTCTTTAAGTATTGCCTCTATCTTTGAACGCTCGAACTTGTGCGGTGTCTGACGTCCCCAGCTGGTAAATATCTCATCTGCATGATGATGTCCATGATGATCGTGATCATGATGATCGTGGTCATGATGGTCGTGATCGTGGTGATCGTGGTCATGGTGGTCATGATCGTGGTGATCGTGGTGATCGTGGTCATGGTCGTGGTGATCGTGGTCATGATGGTCATGGTCGTCATGGTCGTGATGATCGTGGTCATGATCGTGGTGATCATGGTCGTGTGCCTCGGCATCAGCCTTGCTTCTTGCGATAGCCTCCTGCATCATCTCGTCCTCAAGACTGCTCTGCTGCTCGATAACAGAGATGATCTGAGATCCGTTTATATTATCCCAAGGAGTAGTGATGATGGCTGCCTTGCCGTTTAACTCCTGAATCTGCTTAACCACAAGTTCAAGAGCATCGTCCGACATATCCTGGCTGCGGCTTAAGACAACTGTTGAAGCGTACTCGATCTGGTTGTTGAAGAACTCGCCAAAAGCTTTCATCTGCTTCTTGACCTTCTTTGCGTTTACAACAGTTACAAGCGCATTGATCTTTATGTCGTATGCATCTCCCACTCCCTTAACCGCATTCATAACGTCTGAGAGCTTGCCGACTCCTGTCGGCTCGATGATAACCCTGTCCGGAGAATATTTATCTATAACCTCTCTGAGGTTTTTGTCGAAGTCACCGACAAGTGTGCAGCAGATGCATCCTGAATTCATCTCTGTTATCTCTATTCCGGCATCTTTCAAGAAGCCGCCGTCGATTCCGACCTCTCCGTACTCGTTTTCTATGAGGACGATCTTCTCACCTTTGAAAACCTCCTCTATCATCTTCTTAATAAAAGTTGTTTTTCCAGCTCCTAAAAATCCTGAAACAATATCTACTTTTGTCATTTCTCAGTACCATCCTTTCATTTGTATATTAAACTATGACGCTTCGACAGGCAAAGCGTCCGGCTTTTCGCTTCGAAAATAAAACTACCAGGCGCCTCCGCCACCTCCGCCGAAACCTCCGCCGGAGAAGCCGCCTCCTGAGAAGCCGCCCGAAAATCCACTGCTACCGCCCGATGAAGTCGACTGCGGCTGAGGGAGCGGGGCTCTGAGCGTTGATCTCGTAAACGAGAGAAACATCATAGTTGTGAACACTGCATTTGTATCGTATGGATCATACCATATCGGCTGAGGAATACGAATATCCTTAAACTTCTTGGTCCAGACCGTATCCAGTCCAAGAACCGATGCATAAGGCAATATCTTATAGTAATACTCCGGATCCTCATTTGATAAGGTCACAAGGCGGTCGTATTCCGCCGTCTTGATAAAGTTTTTGAATCCGAGTATCCGTCCCATCCTGTCTGCGCTCTGTCTGCTTCTCGCAGGTGTAAACACGTAGAACAGATTGAGCAAAACTTCCGTAATGATAAATATTATCGCATTGTACCAGGTAAAAGCACGGGTGCAGATAAAAAACAGTATCGCTGCGTTTATAATTGCCAGGATCACGCCGAATACGAGCTTGCCTTTACCCTGTCCACTGTATCTGTGGTCGTATGCAAATGCTATTTTGCTGACTCCAAACCACGATATAACCGCAAGTATGGCTCCGCCCACGATTCCGACTATGATGCCTCCCGATATATCAGTTGGATCCCACATTGCTGCGATAATGTAAAAGAACGGAAGGATTCCGATCAATATACCTATCACCCATCTTGCGACCTCAGATTCTCCGGTGAACACATCTTCAAAGTCTCTCTTGTAGTTTTCCTCCACACTTGTCTTTACCTTCTCCACCTTCGAATAGAGGGATGTCGGAAGGCTGTATAGTTTTAACGTATCTCTCTCCTTAAACAGTGCGTCAAACAGCTCTATCGTGGCAGCTTTTTCATTGTCCCTGTCAATATTCTGCACTTTTTCAAGTTCAAATTTGTCTTTCTTGACTTCGCGGATCTTTAAATAACCCTTATCCGCAAAGTACATGACCATCATCATCACTTCCTCGGTCTCAACGCTTCCGTCGATCGCATATCCGATCTCCAACGGAGTCATATTGTCCGGAGGATAGAACTCAACAGGCTTTACAAGCTTCATCGGTCTGCCGCGCCTTATGTAGAATATCAATGAAACCGCCAGCAATATAAGTGTGAAAACTGCCAGAATAATGTATTTTGATACCTGGGTAGACTGGTATGTCACAGCCTCCGCCCAGTATCCATCCGGGAGATTGGTATCCCTTACCGTAAGTCCGTGGTGCGCCGGGATGTTTGTTCCCTCAAATACTATGGTATTACCATCCGTATTATATACGAAATAATCGGAAAGTTCATCATTTTTTCCGTAGGAACCACTGTATATTTCAACATCACCCCAGTCAATCTTTTCGGGGAGTGTCAAAGATACTCCCGCATACCAGATCTCCGATTCCCAATCGGTAGGCAAAAGATTCAGAGCAAGATAATCATTTTTTTCGGAGTCATCCTTAAATCCGACCACATCGTAGCTTATGGTGTACTCTTTTTCTCCGTTGACGTAGGTGTCGGCATCACCTATCCTGACCGTGACATTATAGCTGTCGGTCTCGATGTCCGCATCATCACCTGTCACCTTGATATTTCTTATCGAATATGTCTTGTCGGTGCTGATCGGAATATATCGGACTATCCCGTGATGATCCTGCGCAAAATACACATCGATCGTCTCTGTGATGTGAATATTATATGAGTTATCGGCAACAGCTTCGACAATGTAACTCGTCGTCACCCAGTCATCAACCTTTGACTCATCATTGTCTTTCGCCAGGACTAAAAATGTCGGCGACATCAGCATAACTGACGCCGCCAGAATCATAATAATCTTTTTTATCATAACTACCTCTTAAAAAGACACTTTAACGTTTTCGCGTTCAGCCTCATTTGCAACCTCAAACATAGGCTGTTTTTCAAAATGAAACATTCCCGCTATGATCGATGAAGGGAACATCATCACTCTGTCGTTGAAGCGTCTTACAACCGCATTGTAATACTTTCTCGCGTTTGCGATATCCTCCTCGCATCCACGAAGCTGTCCCTGAAGCTCAAGGAAATTCTGGTTGGCTTTGAGATCCGGATAATTCTCTGCTATCGCGAATAGATTTCTGACTGCACCGGAGAGCGCAGACTCGCTTTGGATCCTTTCATTGAAATCCCTTGCATTGCCGGCTGCATTTCTCATCGCTATCGTTTTCTCGAGAGTCTCCTTCTCGTGAGCAGCATATCCCTTCACCGTCTCAACAAGGTTTGGGATGAGATCAAATCTCTTTTTGAGGTAAACATCCATCGTGGAGAATGCCTCCTCTATGCCGTTTTTTCCTCTTACGAGGCTGTTGTATGTGCCCATTACCCAAAGCAAAAGTATAACCACAATTGCTATGACAACTATCAAAACAATCAATCCAACACTCATACAAACACTCCTTTTCAATAAAATGCCTACTTATTATAACACAAAAAATACGAAATACAACGCTTGACTTCGCAATTAAATTGTGCTAAATTAACTTTGGCTTTGAAAGGAGAATTACTATGAGCAAAGATAATGTTGAGCAATTCGATTGTTTACGTTTAAAGAACCAGCTATGTTTCCCACTCTACGCATGCTCAAAGGAGATCATCAAGAAATACAAACCGTTTCTTGACGAAATCGACCTCACATACACCCAATACATAACAATGATGGTTATGTGGGAGCACAAAGAAATGAGTGTTAAACAATTGGGCGAATGCCTCTTCCTCGATTCGGGTACTCTCACTCCCGTATTAAAAAAGCTTGAGGAAAAGGGATATATAACCAGAAACCGCTCCAAGACTGACGAGCGCGTCTTGGAGGTAAAGATCACTGAGAAAGGTGAGGACTTGCAGAAAGTTGCAGTAAACATTCCCGCACAGATGGGCGGATGCATCTCGCTCTCACAGGAAGAAAGCGTACAGCTTTATACTCTTCTTTATAAAATACTCGGAAAAATTGATGCTTAATGATCCCTATTTATGATAAAACGCCTTAGATTCATCAACATGAACTCTAAGGCGTTATTTGTTCTTTATTGGTTTTTAGATGGCAATGATACTATCTTGCCACCACTTCGACAACCTCTGCCACATACATAGTGTGCATATCGCCATCAGCATAAAACTTCTTGGCAATATCATCATTCTTAAACATTTCCTCATCAAACGGAACTTCCGCAAGCTTTTCACACAGAATAACCAGATTTGCCTCATCAGGATAAGGAATTCCGTGTCTGAAAGCAGGCGTAAGCTTTGCAAGCTTGAACTTGTCTATATCCCGACCGGACTGCTCTCCGCAGAACTTGAGTGCCGGCATGTACTCCTCATTTAAGAAGGAAATCGTAAAAAGATCTCCCTTGTCGATAAACTCTTTGGTATATCTGGATTCCCTGATAAAGATAAACACAACATCCTTGTGCCAGAGCTGACCGAAGCCACCCCAGCTCACCGTCATGGTATTGTATTTTTCTTTGTTGCCGGCAGAGACAAGTGCGTACTCATCTGCAAATTTCTTGAACGGGTTGCACTCAAATGATGTCGTCTTCATTGGTTGAAATGTATGCATAGGCTGTCCTCCCATCTAGAATTTTATCTTATTAAATACATCAAAGCAATCAAAGGTCGCAAAGTAGTCTTTCGGTGTCTCGGCTCTTCTTATAAGCTCAAAAGAACCATCCTCTTTGAGAAGGATCTCAGCTGACTTGAGCTTTCCGTTGTAATTGTATCCCATTGAGAATCCATGTGCACCCGCATCATGGATAAAGAGGATATCTCCATTATCTATCTTTGGAAGCTGTCTGTCTATCGCAAATTTATCATTGTTCTCACAAAGCGATCCGGTAACATCATATGTGTGATCGCAAGGCGCATCCTCCTTGCCCATAACAGTGATATGATGGTACGCGCCATACATTGCCGGTCTCATGAGATTGACAGCACATGCATCCACACCGATGTACTCTTTGTAGGTGTGCTTTTCATGGATCGCTGTAGTCACAAGGGCTCCGTAAGGTGCCATCATAAAGCGTCCCATCTCTGTGTAGATCGCAATGTCACCGAGTCCTGCCGGCACGAGCACTTCCTCGTATACCTTTCTTACGCCCTCTCCGATAACTTTGATATCGTTTGGCTCTTTGCCCGGCTCATATGGTATTCCGACTCCGCCGGAGAGGTTGATAAACTTGAATTCGCATCCGGTCTTCTCTTTGATATCTACCACAAGCTCAAACAACTGTTTTGCAAGAGTCGGATAGTATTCGTTTGTCACGGTGTTGCTGGCAAGGAAAGCATGTATTCCGAAATACTTCGCTCCCTTTTCCTTCAAAAGCTTATATCCATCTATAAGCTGGTCGTATGTAAGACCGTACTTTGAGTCTCCGGGATTGTCCATAATGGCGTTTCCAAGCTCGAAAACTCCACCCGGATTGTAACGGAGGCTTATGGTCTCCGGAATATGTCCTATAGTCTTTTCAAGAAACTCAATGTGGGTAAAATCATCAAGATTAATGATAGCGCCGATCTTGTCTGCGAGCACAAAATCTTCTGCCGGAGTGTCGTTTGAAGAAAACATGATCTTTTCTCCCGCAAATCCAAGCGCATCAGAAAGCATAAGCTCAGTGAGTGATGAGCAGTCGCAACCGCAGTCATACTCTCCGAGGATCTTCATCAGAAACGGATTCGGAGTCGCCTTTACAGCGAAATATTCTCTAAATCCCGGGTTCCAGGAAAATGCTTCTTTTACAGCCTCGGCATTCTCTCTGATACCTTTCTCATCATAGAGATAAAAGGGGGTTGGGTATTTTGCTTTTATCTCCTCCAACTTACTCTTTGAAACAAAGGGCCTCTTGTCCATAACCGTACATCCTTTCTCATATCATATTCGGGCCAAAACTGCCCATATTTCAGATTGTACCATGATTTCGAACAATAAGCTAGAAATATTTCACTTTAGTTAGCTTTAATTAACTCGAACCTCTAAGAATATATCTGGATCAAGACCTTCAGTCGTCCTTTTTTGGTCTCTTTTACTATACCGTCAAAGACAAACTTTCCGTGACCCCGCACCGAAATGATCGTCCCCTCCTTCGGGACGGACGACGGATTGGTGATAGCTCTTCCATCGGCAATCACCGCCTCCTTGTCAAAAAGCGTTTTTGCTTCGCTTCTGGACAGATTGAAGAGCTTTGCGATAACGGCGTCGAATCGCTCCGATGCCACGGTTATCTCTTTTGATACAAGTTTCGGTTTGATCTCGTCCGGCACCTGATCCGATATCTCGCACTTTACAGGGGTGTGTTTGACACGCTCAAGTGACGAGACCACAAAATCGGCTATCTGTTCCAAAACAAACACAAATGCGACATTGTCTCTGATAACAATGTCGCCGATCGTATCTCTCTCAAGTCCCAAATTCATAAGTGCTCCCAAGAAATCTCTGTGTGTCAGTCTGTCAGCAAATTTCGGTGCCTTGGGTTTTATTATAATAAGTTTTATGGGGAACTCTTCGCTGTAGCCGAAGTCCTCCTCATTTCCGAAGCGCACTACAACGCGTTCGCACCCGGAAGTTCCTCCCCACATCATTACATCTCTCTCACCCGCAACCCTGTATGCGATTGACGCACCAGACGGCGAATGAAACTCTGTATACTGGTAGGTATAGCTTCTACCGGCTCTCTCAGCCAGTTCCGAAAAACGGTTTTCAGTTATCTTTTCATCCGCCATATTGCGTCTCTCCCATTTAATCCTCTCTCTGATCATTTACTATATCGCCAGTTTGAAAATGTTTGCATCCTTCGCAAAATTTGTCATCTCATACATCACGATCGCCTTGTCAAATCCCTCTTTCAACAGATCCGATACATTTTCATTGTAATATCTCAGATCCACAACCGTAATGTGTGCATAATCATTTATCATAAGCGGAATGACACAGTTTGCATACGAATCTTTTATAAGAAGAAGATTTTTATCTCCCTTTCCCTCAATGTCGGTCCTGGCTCTGTTTCCTCCGAGGAAGTATGCATATTTGTCCGATGTCTCGAGCATGGACTCATCATAAAGCTTCTCTCCCGCTTTCGGATGGTCTCCTCCGCCCTGCGCCGTAATATTGATCTCCCCTTCAATCTTTGGCGCCTCGATATCTTCTCCATTTGTGCCCGGGAGAAGTGTTCTCGCATACATGGTTCCTCTGAAGCTGTCTGTGACAGTCGTAAAATCTGTGCCCGAGTTTGTGGATGCAATACTTCTGTAAACAGATTCCGCTGCACGCGAAGTCCAGTGATGGTCAGTCTTGTAGTAAATCTGCATCCTGTCTTTTTCACTGTCAAGTATATCTCTCACATCAATAAAATTCACGTCGGTCAAAAGCTCTTTTGCCTCTTCATATTTCTCGTCCGCGTCATAAACCGGAGCATTTGCCGGAAGCTTGTCGCTTAAGATCACATACGGAGACGGAATCAGAACCACATCCGTATCGATGGCATTTTGCGTTGCAAATGTATTGATCATAGTGAGATTCTTTATATAATTTGATTTGTTGAAATCAGTTTCCGCACACACATCAAAAAGATAACCGTCCTTTGCGATATATGTGTCATTGATCATTCTCTGTCCGCAAATATAGCGGGTCGCACTGGAAAGAGAAAGCCACATATCCCTCGCCGGAAACTGATCTGTGAGCACCTTTTCAATATCATCTGTGTTCTCTATATCAGACATTGTTTTCAACGCGCGCTTCTCATTTTCGGAGAATGTCTTTTCTCCTGTGGCGAAGATCATCACTCCACCCGCCACCATCAGCGCGAGAAAAACAATATAAAATGCACGTCGCATATCAATTACCTCTGCCTCTCATTGTTAAAATCTGAAGTACAAAAACGGATTGTAGCTTCCACTGATCAAAAATGCAACCGATAATGCAAATATAACCATCGTCACTATCAATCTGATCACATCTTTGCCGTTATTCTGTTCGGTTCCCTCGTAATTGCACACCTTTTTGTATATCCTTATCGGAATGGATGTTGCAATAAATCCGAACACTATGATAGGAAGCAGGTACTGTCCCAGATAGAAGCAGGCTGTTCCGTTGATGAAATCCGTCCCGACTCCAAACATACGCTTTAACTGATCGACGAATGCCATGCCTCCCTCATTTGAGAAAATAACCCATCCGAAGAGCACAACCGCAAGCGTATATATGTGCTTTAGAACTCCCCAGCAATTGGCACAAAGCTTTTTTAAGACAAACTTTTCAAGGATAAGGAATGCAAAGTAATAGATTCCCCATGCTACAAAGTTCAGTCCGGCGCCGTGCCACAATCCGGTCAGTGCCCATACAACTAGCAGATTTATGACCTGTCGCCGTACGCCTTTTTGGTTTCCTCCAAGCGGAATATATACATATTCCTTAAAGAAGGAGCTCAGTGTCATATGCCATTTGTTCCAGAATTCCGTGATACTCTTCGACTCGTATGGATGGTCGAAGTTCTCAGGGAAATTGAAGCCAAGCATCTTGCCGATTCCGATAGCCATATCGGAATAAGCGCTGAAATCGAAGTAGATCTGCAGCATATATGCGATCGCCGAAATCCATGAGAGCATTACACTCTGCTCTCCCTTTGCTATCTGGGAAACAATTTCGGCGCAGGCGTTTGCAACCAGCACCTTTTTACCCAGACCGATCACAAATCGCTCCATTCCCTGCATCAGCTTCTGCGCGGTAATCTCTCTCTTTGTAATCTCATTTTCCACTTCAGAATATCGGACGATCGGTCCTGCGATCAGCTGTGGAAACAGTGTGATGTACATACAGAAATTCAGTGCATTTTTCTGTGCTGCCACCTTTTTTCTGTAGACATCGATCACATATGATAATCCCTGGAATGTAAAGAATGAAATTCCAATCGGAAACGCCAGACCTACCGGATCAAACTCTAATCCGGCTGCATTCTTCGTGATAAGCGAAACCAGTCCTATTCCGAAATCCAGATACTTAAACACTCCGATCATACCCAAGTTAAGTATGACCGAGATGACAAGTACAAGCTTTCTCTTCCCCTCAGAAGATGCATTGTTCTCTATAACCAATCCGGAAATATAGTTTATCGCCATCGATGTAAGCAAAAGCAGAATATACTTCGGCTCACCGAATCCGTAGAATACTAGGCTGGAAATAAGAAGCCAGATATTTGATATCGGAGTCTTTAATTCCCTTTTCTTTGAAAGCCTTCCGTCGGCCACCCGGCAGAGACCGTACACCACCAGAACGACCGGCAGGAAGACAAACAAAAATGTTATACCTGAAAATACCATCTTACTTCAATGCGTTCTCAAAAGTCTCTTTTTCAAGTCCGGCCTTCTCTCCGACAAAAAGACCGATATAGTTTCCTTCGTAAACCAGGACAGCATCCTCTACCATTGTCACCTGCTCCGGTGCATATTCGGCAAAAGTGCCCTTTCTGTCCTCCAGATGCTTGCTGAGTGAATTCATAACATTTGCCACATCACTGGAATCTGCAACCTTTACAATAGTTATCTCAGTAGCCATTCCGTCCTTTGAGTAAGAATGGAAATAGCTGTCTATTCTATCGTACTCGGCGTCACACGCAGCGCTGAATTTAACCTCAGCGTTTTCATCTTCGGAAGTGTCTGTCACCATCTCGGGAAGTGTAGTGTCCTCAGACACTACCTTCTCTCCGACTTCTATCACGCTTACATTTGCATTTACAGTGTCAGATACCTCTGCAGGCTCTGATTTCTTTCCACATGCAGTGGCAGACATACAGATCACAAGACCAAGCGCAGCCAGGCATACCACTTTTTTCACACTAAACAATTTCTTCATATCTCTCCTCTTAATTAAATCAAAATTTTTTATGCTGCCGGTTCCATCCCCTCTTCTTCGATATATTCAGTCCCGACATCTCCTGCATCGTCAACATACCCATCAGTGAACAGGGATGTTCCGAACTCTTCATTTATAAGGTTGTACATATCGTTAACCTTCTCCGGATCATATGAACCTAGATCCTGCTCATTTGCGTCTGTAACATAGAGGCAAAGAATTGCTTTGTTATCTCCGGTCGCCCACGAATAGCTGATGTATTTGCTGTCAAATCCAGGCATCTCACCACTCATGAACGCCTCGTTCATAACATTGACCATAAGCTCAACATTCTCCATCATTTCTTCATCAGCATTCTTTATGTTGTAATACAATGAGTATGACTTGGTGTTTCCGTTTGACTTCTTATAGATAGTCTTCGGAATCTTGTTTATATCGTCAAGATCCTTTGCATTCTGGTTTGCATAAGTGTACTCGATCTTGTCAGCTGCCGGAAGTGTATCTCTTCCAGCCCATTCGTTATCCTGCGCGCGCATAGCGTCTGTAAGGTTGAATGTTGAATAGTTGTGTGAAGAAGAATCGCTGTAGCAGTCTACGTGATACCATCCCTTGTCATCAAGCTGTACAAGATCCCAGCTGTGATAATCGTTGTGAACAATGTGGCAATCAAGGCCGATCATGTTTACAAGAAGTCTGAACGTGGTCGCATATCCAACACACACGGCTTTTTTTCCCTTTAACACACCGTAAGGAGTGCCTACAGCGTCAGTGGCGCTGGTTCCCTCCATCTGAAGAGCGGTGCTCTCTCCGGTCTCAACGTTGTCAACGATCCAGTCGTAAATGGCTTTCTCTTTCTCATAAGTTGACATGTTGTCCTTGATCACTTCCTTTAATACAGCGCTTGCCATATCATATGTCTCTTTGTCCGTACCGGTAAGTCCCGACGGATCATTTTTAAGATATGCGTCTGAGATGTTCTTTGTGCTCTTGATCTCATAAGTCTCACCTACGAGGAATCCATCCTCTATGTAGTCGCTGTCTTTTGCCAGTTCCTCAGCCTGAGCCTTAATCTGATCATCCACATACTTGGTGATCTTTGCGTTTGCCGCTTTTGTGCTGTTCATGAAAACAATCATCAGACAAATCACTACGACTACTGCTGCGAGTGTCACGATTCCGAATATTGTTGACATGAAACCCTTTTTCTGTTCGTTAATCATTTTCATTCTCCTTTTCCAAACATGGTTATAAATTCATCCTCTGAGATGATGGGAATGCCTAGTTCCCTCGCTTTCACATTCTTGGATGAAGTCGATTCGACATCATTGTTTACAAGATACGCGGTCTTCTTTGATACCGAACCCGCGACCTTTCCGCCGCACGAATCAACATAAGCCTTGAATTCGCTCCTGTTTTTGAAACTGTGCACATCACCTGTGATCACAAAAGTCAATCCAAACATACTTCCCTCTGAATTGTCTTTTGCCTCCCCATCAGTGATATTAACAAATTCCAAAAGTGCTTCAAACTCACTCTTATCACACTTTTCGTACCAGGCAAGCGCATTTGCAGACCGCTCGGGGCCAATTCCGTCGATTTCCTCAAATGACTCTCCCGTCTCAAGCTGTTTTAAGAACGCATCGAAACCGATAGCTTCCACTATCTTCTTCGCCGCATCTATTCCAATCATTGGAATGCAGAGGGCGTAGATGAAATTGACAGCCTTTACGCTCCTGCTGCCATCGATGGCGGTTTTAAGATTCTCCACGGATTTCTCGCCGAATCCCTCCATCTCCTTTATGGCATCATAGTGCGCATCCAATCGGTAAATGTCTGCAAACGAGTGGATAAATCCAAGGTTTACAAATTTGAGGATCGTCTGTATCGACAGTCCGTCGATATCCATTCCCTGCTTGCTAACAAATCTTGTGAAATTCTTTACCCTCTTGGCACTGCAGTCGGGATTGATACAGTGCAGGGTTTTCGTTCCGCTGAACGCACTGACCCTTACCTCGGTCGGAGCGTGACAGACCGGACATTTATCAGGAATTACAAATACTCTGCTTGACTCTTTTACGGAAATGACCTTCGGTATGATCTTGTTTGCCTTTATAACCTCAACCGTACAGCCGTCCCCGATTCCCAGTCTCTCCATCTCGCTGATATTGCAGAGAGAGGCACGTGAAACCGTGGTTCCCTCAAGCTGCACCGGCTCGAATATAGCCACCGGTGAGATCGTGCTGGCTGCTGCCGACCACTCGATTTCCCTCAAGGTTGAGAGTGCGGATACATCCTGCCATTTAAAAGCAAGTCCCGCCCTGGTCGCATGGTGGCCGGTCACGGAACCGCCGCTGGCATAAACGATGTCGTCATAGCAGATCACAAGTCCGTCCACCGGAATGTCCATCTGCCCCGAATCCACCTTGTCGCTCCAGCGCGCTATGGCATCGTCAACTCCGTCCGCGAACAGTTCCTCCCGCTCAACCACGACAAAACCCATACTCCCGAGGGCATCCATTCGTCTGCCCCAGCTGTTCATATCAAACAGCTCCTCTCCGAGTTTGATCTCGTCATCATCAAGCGCAACCAGAGTAAACGCATTAAAGCTCACCCGGCGTTTTTTCACCTCCGCCGGATCATCGAGCGACAGAGTACCTGATGCAAGGTTTCTCGGGTTTGCATACTTATAGTCATCCTCCATAGTCGCATTTATCATATCGAAATCCGTATATGATATAGTCGCCTCCCCGCGGATGACCATATGACCTTTGTACTCGATTTCAAGTGGAATGTTTCTTATGGCATTCTTAAGCGCGGTAATATTTTTACCCGCAACTCCGCTTCCCCTTGTCACGATCTTTGAGAGTGTGCCTCCGTCATAGGTAAGCACCAACGTCAAACCGTCAAGCTTCCACGAAAGCCAGATTTTTCTCTCCCCCGCCCATTTCTTCAGTTCGTCGACGCTCTTGGTCTTTGCCAGTGAGAGCGCCGGGTACTCATGCGGTTCCCTGTTTGAATTCGAAGATGAATCGCTGACATTGACCGTCGGAGAGTTGGCTCTTACTATGCCGGTCTCATCCTCAAGCTGTTTCAACTCATCAAACGCCTCATCCCACTCGAAGTTTGACATTATCTCGTCGCCGCCACCGTAATAGCTGTCCGATGCCTTGTTTAACAATTCAACCAGTTCATCGATTCGTTCTTCTGCGGCTGAGCCTGTCGAAGCCACGTTATGTAATTCCTTATCCATTTATAATCGCCTCCGCTACTTTTAATCCGTCCATCGCAGCCGAGGTTATCCCCCCGGCATATCCGGCACCTTCCCCGCAGGGATACATGCCTCTTATATTGCTCTGGAAACTCTCATCTCTGTTTATGCGAACCGGTGCAGATGTCCTGCTCTCGATCGCAGAAAGGATTGCATCCTCCCTGTCAAATCCGCTTATCCTCGTGCCGAAGTATTCCATTGCCTCTATAAACGCCTCTTTCATATCCCCTGAGAAAAGACTGCTTACATCACCGAATGTTCTTTGGCCTTTTGTGGCCGATTCAAACTCTCCGTAAGCTGAGGACACTCTTCCGGCTTTATAGTCTTTATAGAGCTGTTGAGGAATTTTGCCACCGCCGATACGGTATGCCTCCTCCTCAATTTTCCTTTGAAATCTTACTCCACAGAGTGCATCGTCACCTTCAAAATCATCCGGCGTCACGCTGATGATTATGGCGCTGTTGGCATTGCTGCCGTCACGCTTTGAGTAACTCATTCCGTTTACGGCAATTCGACCTTCCTCGGATGAAGCGTTTACAACAAATCCACCCGGACACATACAGAACGAATAGACACTTCGTCCGTTCGTCGCCTGAAATGTGAGTTTGTACGGTGCAGGAGGCAGATGTTCATCCTTCACATGAGAATACTGACTGTCATCGATCATCTCCTGGGGATGCTCAACTCTGAATCCTACCGCGAAAGCTTTTGGTTTCATTGATACATCATTATTAAGGAGCATCTCATAGGTATCTCTGGCAGAATGGCCAATGGCAAGCACCAGCGTCTCTGCCTCCATGATTCGCTCCCTATTATTTTCAATATCGCAGACCCTGATAGACTTTATACTACTGTTTTCCATCATAATGGCATCAAGTCTCGTATTGAAAAGATATTCTCCACCGAGAGATATGATTTCCTCTCTCATATTCTTTAATATATCTTTAAGCACATCAGTTCCAATATGCGGTTTTGCGTCATAGATTATCTCGTCCGAGGCTCCGTATTTGACAAATGTATCAAGCACAAACCTTCCTCTTCCACCCTTGTCCTTTATCGAGGTGTTGAGTTTACCGTCCGAAAATGTACCGGCTCCTCCCTCTCCGAATGACACATTGCAGTTTGTATCAAGCGCACCTCCGTTCCAGAATTCGGACACCTTCTCTGTCCTCGAATCAACGTCCTTACCACGCTCAATGATAATCGGCTTAAATCCTCTTATCGCCAGCGCATATGCGCAAAAAAGCCCTGCCGGGCCACAGCCAACTATAACAGGGCGTTTATCCGGCTTATTTTGAGGTATGGGAATCTCATAGATATCCGGATTGTATTTCGAAACTGACTTGTCTTTGTTTCTCTTTAACAGGGCATTTTCCGCCCCCTCGCTTTTTAAGGTTGCCGCCACAGAGTACACAAAGCATACTCTGCCTCTTCTTGCATCTATCGATCTCCTGACGATAACGAAATCGGTTATCTCACCGACAGATATACGCAGGTGTCCGGCAGCCTTCTCCTTCAAGTCATTTATATCTTTGTCGATATCCAACTTAATATTGCTAATCTTAATCATATATTTTATACTCTGCTCTGATTATCTTTTCGAACTCGTCGGCAAGCGTCGCATGGGCGTCCGGCATAAGGTGAAGTGAATCCGCCTCTGACGGTCTGATATACTCTGCCGCATTGAAGAATATACACCCGTTCTTTTCAGCCACCGCCTTGTAGTACGGCGGGAACTCCTTTGATTTTTTGATTGCCGCCTCTGAAAACGACATTCTAAACGGGGATGATTTTATGCCCTCGCCGATCTCCGGCGGCGAAACAAGGATTATTTTCGGCTCAAACCCCTGCTTTACCCTCAAAAATGAACGGGTCGTCTCGACAAGGACCGAAGCGCCGTAGGCTATCTGTTTTGCACTCTTTCGAAACACGGTCTTTAGATCGTTGCTACCGAGCATAAGTATCATCACATCCACAGGCTTATGCGTGTTAAGGCACGGCTTCAAATACAGCAGTCCGTTCTTCCACGCCTCGATCGGGTGCTCATATATCGTGGTTCTGCCGTTGCAGCCCTCCTCGATAACGTTAAATCTGTCACCTAGCTGCTTTTGAAGCCTGCCCGTCCATCTCACCTCCGGAGGAAACCTCTTCCCCGTCACTGGGTCATAACCGTATGTATTTGAATCTCCGTAACATAGTATACTTATCATTTATTTTTTCTCCTATTGAAGTAAAAATCTCTGAGCTCGGAGTTTTTCGTCTATCACTACTTTGCGGCTAAATGTCCGCTTGTGAATGCCCACTGCAGATTGTATCCGCCGCAGCGTCCGTCGACGTCGAGCAGTTCTCCGCAAAAATACAATCCCGGGACTTTTAGTGACTGAAATCCGTCGTCAATCTCGTCAAGCGGCACCCCGCCCGCAGTGGTCTGCGCCCGGTCAAAACCAAGCGGTGCGCTCACTTTTATTATGTCGCCCTTTATTATATCACATATACGCTTAAAGTCATCCTCTTTAATCGCACCGTATTTTCCGTTTACATGTGCTTTTTTTAGTACATAAGAAATCAGCTTTTTGTTTAGCAGCCCCGCAAGCGCGTCAACACAGGCAAGACATTCTTTATATTTCTTCCTGGATTTAAGATTTTCAATCAGTTCCTCGCCGGAAATTTCCGGAATATAGTCGATCGCAATCTCGACATTTTTTCCTTCTTTCAGCTCATATCCCGCGATCCGGCTAAGCTGAAATACCGGTATCCCCGACAGGCCATAGTCAGTTATCTGGAGCTGTCCTTCCTCCGTACATAATTCTCTGCCGTCGGATAAGAGCTTCATAGCGACATCAACTCTCACACCTGCTATGCCCTTGAAATCGCCCTCACACTCAAGGGGAACGAGTGACGGAACAATAGGTGTGATCGAATGTCCGAAGCTTCTGGCAAGCTTATATCCATCTCCGTTGCTTCCGGTCTTCGGCGCAGCTTTTCCGCCTGTTGCAATAATGAGTCGCCCGGACTCTATCCTGCCCTTGTCTGTGTTTATCTCGAAGACTTCCCCCTTCTTCTTAGCAGAAAAGATCTTCACGTCACAGACGACCCTGACCCCGAGTCTGTCGAGCTCAAACCTCATCACGTCAAGTATGGATGTGGCTGTCTCAGAATTCGGATAAGCGTATCCGTTTTTTATCTTCGCCGGAACTCCGAGTTCATCAAAAAATGATATCAATTCATCTTTCCCGAAACGTTCCAACGCCGACATGACAAATGCAGGGTGCCCCGTGCGGTAACACGAAGCATCCTGCATAGTATTTGTAAAATTACATTTTCCGTTTCCGGTCGATAATAGTTTCTTTCCGATGCGCTCGCCCTTTTCAAAGAGAACCACATCGGCTCCGGCTCTCGCCGCGGTGATGGCAGCCATCATACCCGAGGCACCGCCACCTATTATCGCCGTATCATAATGCATATTATTCATATTAATAATCTGTTCTTACTTGAGGAACTCCATAACAACTTCCGGCATCTTGTCCACATCACAAACCGTATCATGGAGCACAGGCGCGCTCTTCAACTCGCTTACCGCCTGCGGGATCTTAACATTTGAAACCTTCTCAAGCTCATCTATTATGTCAAAGTCATCGAGTCCGTCATACTTTCCGGCATCTATCGCATTCATAACACTTCTTGAGAATTTGTACGGTGAAGCTGTCGATGCGATGACAGCCTTTGTCTCAGTATCGCCGGTCTCCTTAAGGTACTTGTCATATACGGCACCTGCAACAGCGGTGTGGGTATCGATAACGTATCCGCACTCATCATAGAGAGATTTGATCTTTGCAAATGTCTCTTCCTCGCTTGCATAGTTTCCGTAGAAAACATCAAGCTCTTTCTTCATATCGTCTGTTATCTCATATTTTCCGGTCTCGCGCAACGACTTCATAAACTCATTGTTCTTGTCAGCGCTCTCGCCGGCGATCTTATAAATAAGTCTCTCAAGGTTGCTTGAGATAAGGATATCCATAGACGGAGAAGATGTGAGCATAAACTCTCTGTTTCTGTCATAAACTCCCGTCTTGAAGAAATCGTAAAGTACCTTGTTCTCATTTGATGCACATACAAGCTTTGCAACCGGAAGTCCCATCGCTCTCGCGTAGAAAGCTGCAAGTATGTTTCCGAAATTACCTGTCGGAACGACAATGTTGATCGCCTCGCCGTCCTTTATCTCGCCCTCGGCAAGAAGTCTGGTGTATGCGTAAACATAGTAAACTACCTGCGGAACGAGACGTCCGATATTTATAGAGTTTGCTGAAGAGAATCTGAATCCCTTGCCGGCAAGCTCCTTCTTCATAGCTTCATCGGAGAACATCTTCTTAACTCCGGTCTGTGCCTCATCAAAGTTTCCGTTGATCCCGACAACCTTGGTGTTCGCACCCTTCTGGGTAACCATCTGAAGCTCCTGTATGCGGCTTACTCCGTTCTTCGGATAGAATACGACTATTCTGGTGCCCGGCACATCTGCAAATCCGGCCAGAGCAGCCTTTCCCGTATCTCCGGATGTAGCTGTAAGTATTACTATCTCGTCTTTAACATTATTCTTCTTTGCAGCTGTAGTCATGAGATATGGAAGGATTGACAGCGCCATATCCTTAAATGCTATAGTCTTTCCGTGGAAAAGTTCAAGATAAAAAGCTGACTTTGTCTTTGCGAGAGGAGCAATCTCCTCGACATCGAACTTCTCATCATAGGCATGCTCTATACAGTATTTGAGCTCTTCCTCGGTATAGTCCGTCAGAAGAAGCTTCATAACCTCGAAAGCCACCTCCCTGTAATCCATCTTGGAGAGCTCTTCAAGGCTCTTGTCAAATGCAGGTATTCTCTCAGGAACATAAAGTCCTCCGTCCGGAGCAAGTCCCTGTAACACTGCCTTTGATGCTGTTATCTTATCTTCTTTATTTCTCGTACTTGAATACAGTAATTCCATATCTATCCTTTCTCGACTCACAAAGCCGATGTCAAATCATATTCTTTTATACTCTCGGGATCCTATAATTATTTGTTGTTGATGTAGTTTATCAATCCCTCAGAGTTTATGATGTTCTGCATAAACTCCGGAAATGCCTGACCTTTATAGGTCTTGTTCTTTGTCTTGTTTGTGATGACTCCGGTATCAAAATCGATTGAGAC
>CAJOQF010000035.1 GCA_905236295.1 uncultured Eubacterium sp.
CAGGGAGCTTTTTGCGACAAACAATACCGATGTGATAAGCAGGATGGATAGGAATCTTGATAGCGAGAGTCATGAGGATCTCACACAGATGATGCAAAAAGTGACATCCAATCTCGTGCGCTACGAGGCCGGGGACAATGTGATGACAGATGACAAGGCTCCGGTTGAGCTGTTGAGTATGCGAGCGATCGATCTTATAATCGAGAATGAGGTCGCCTACTATAAGGATATATATGAAAAAGAGGGAATAAAAGGTGTACTTGAGACGGTACTTTAGAATAGAGAAAGAGCACTTGTTTGTCCGTAAACAAGTGCTCTTATACGTTGGTGAAAAGTTTCATTATTCGGTTCCTCCTTGTGATCCGTCTCGCTCTAAGTTACTTTGCTTTCTCGTCACCCGCCCTGAGTCTTCTCAAGTCAGGCACCGGAACTTTGCTAAAGCTTGCTTATGCTTGCCGGATATTTTCTATTTCACCTTATATATCGGGTTATGCTATACTGTTTTTAACCTTGTAAAAACAAAATATTCACATTTTTTGATTGCTCTAGGGTTGTTCTTTATGTTAGAAGTATAGCATGTGAGAGAGTATTGTATGTAGTATACAGGTTACAATCCGGTACTATCTGGTAAAACATTTTTTCGGAGTGCGTGCTGTGAAAGTGCGAGAAGAATAAACGCAGTTAGAATTCAGCGCACCTTCACACAGAATTCAGAAACGCTGTTTATGATAAGTCTACACCAAAACGATTATCCGAAAAGGATAAGCAGGAAATGGAGGTAGACTATGTTAAGAAAAGGAAAGAAGACGGTGGCAATGCTGCTTGCAGCGGCGGTCATGTCAACAGGAGCCACAACTTCGATCACCCTTATAGAATCAGGTACGGTAGCGTTTGCGGCAAGCACAGTGACGGTGGACGTTTCAAATCCATCCGGGGATGGGGTTTCGGTTGAAAAGACAGATACTGAGACCATAATAACCATCGAATCGGACGGAACCTATAAGCTCACAGGCTCTGCGACAAATACCTGCGTGACGATAAAAAAAGGTGTGACGGCAAAGCTGATATTAAACAGCGTAACTCTTGATAACAGCAGCTACACCGGAACAGCCATAGAATCGGTGATAGATGCAAAGGCAAGCTCTAATGTTTCGATAGAGCTAAACGGCACGTCATATATCAAGTGCAACAGCACAAACTCCTCTATGGAGAACGCCATCAGGCACAACAAGACTGCGGGAACGGCGCTCAGCTTTTCCGGAAGCGGAACCCTCAATATAAGCGGAACCTATGACGACGGAATAAAGTACAAAAACGGTACTGTACAGATCATCGGGGGTACCATAAATATTACGGACTGCTACGGTGACGGAATCCAGGCAGAGAATGTTGATATCACCGGCGGAACCACCAATATAACAACCGCCTTTGCGAATGCTTCAACAGGGTATTACACAAGCGGCAGCAGCTCAACCACTTTAAATACTATAACCGAAAACGGCGACACAAAAGTCGAGGTGGTAAATGTAGATACCGGTAGCCACACGGGAATTAAGGTCGGCAAAAAGGAAAAGACCTATTCATATACAGCGGTACTCGATGAGGATTCAGAGGATTACACCGCAGGTACGACCTATAGCGACGAGGCGTCCGGCACGTTTACCATGTCAGGCGGCACACTGAATATAGATACAACCGCGACCGGATTAAAGTCAAATAATCTCACAAGTTCGGGCTACACAGCGACAGCTTCGGGCGTGTACATTGTCGGCTCGCCGGATGACGGAATACATTCCAACAACGATATGAGCGTGACCGGAGGAACAATAAATATCGCATCATCGGACGACGGAATAAGTGTTGCCAACACGCTTAATATTACGGGTAACTCGACAAACGTGGATATAACAGAGGCATATGAGGGTATAGAAGCGGCTTCTGTGGTTGTCGGAAACGGCAGCACTTCGCCGGAGGTGACTATCTATTCGAATGATGACGGAATAAACGCAGCCTCAAAGACATCTGCCTACGTGTATGCGGATACTTCCGAGGAAAAATACACAAAGACAACCACCGCAAAATCAGGTAATACCCTGACGGTAAACAGCGGAAGCGTAAATATATATATTGACAGCGAGAATGCAAAGACTGCAACACTTTCCGGAAAGAGCGTAAGCTACAAAGCGTCAGGTGACGGAATGGATGCCAACGGCTCTATTGCAATAAACGGAGGAAAGGTATATGTCTTCGGACAGTCGACGGGAGACAACTCTCCGCTTGATTCGGACACCGGAATGACAATAGCTGACGGAGCGACAGTTCTTGCGGTTGGATGCGATGCGATGAATGAGTCGGTTCCGGCCTCGGGACAGTACTATATCACATATACGGGAAGCGAGACCACAGCCACCGCTCAGGCGGCAGGTTCACAGACAACGGGCTTTGGCGGGGGAATGATGCCTACGGACGGAACGATGCCGGGAGGAGGAACTATGCCTACGGACGGAACCATGCCGGGAGGCGGCACTGCTCCTACAGATGGAAATGCTCCGACAATGCCGGATGGAACCATGCCAAATGGCGGGGGAAATGATGGTGGAAATATGCCGGGATTTAATACGGCTTCAACTATAAGCGCAGGTTCGGTGTTTACGGTACTCGATTCAGATGGCAATGCGCTCGTATCCGAGACATTACCTTATGCGGCTTCCTTTGTGATGTATTCATCACCGAAGATCGTATCCGGTGGAACATATACATTCTCGTCTGAAAAGACAACTGTATCAGACGAGGCAAACACAGATGATTCTAAGACCACTGACGAATCGGCAAAAGACGCATCGACAACCGAAGAGACCTCTGCGACGGACGGTACATCTTCATCGACCACAAAGAAAAGCCAGACCATATCAGTAAAGGTAAACGGAACAAAGGTTTCGGGTACAAAGACTGTAAAGCTTAGTAAGGCGGCGCTAAAGAAAGCTAAAAAGACCATAACCGTCAAGGCTACTACAAGCGGTGACGGAAAGGTGACATACTCCCTTTCGGGAAGCAGTAAGTTCTCGATCAACAAAAATACCGGAAAGATCACCGTAAAGAAGGGAAGCTACACTAAAGGAAAGACCTACACATTAAAAGTCAAGGTGAATGCAGCGGCAACTTCCACTTCAAAGAAGACGACAAAGACGATAAAGATTAAAGTTAAGATCAAAAAGTAAGGGTTATCACCGGGTATAACAAAAATTTATAAAAATTTTTGAAAAAGTTGTTGACAACAAACGAGAGTTAGCATATACTAACCATTGTAAACAATATTTATTGTTTGCCCAAGAATAGATACCCCTACCTTATCATAAAAGACATCTGCACCGGCAGGTGTCTTTTGTGTTGGAAAAGGATTTGTAGTATAATGGATGAGATTTTAGGTGTATAGGAGTAAAAAATGCGAATAACATTATGTGCAATAAATGCAAAATACATACATTCCAATCTTGCGGTTCACTCTATGAGGGCTTACGCTGCAAGTCGCGGAGCGGATGTAAATGTGTTGGAATTTACGATAAACCAGTCTTTTGAATCCGTATTCAGAAACCTGCTAAACAATCTGCCCGATGTGGTGGCGTTTTCGTGTTATGTCTGGAACATAGAATTTGTCAGGGAGATTATTGCAGAGTTTCACAAGGTTGCGCCCGAGACGGAGATCTGGGTGGGCGGTCCCGAGGTTTCGTTTGAAACAGAAAAGTTTATGGAGGAAAATCCGGAGGTATACGGCGTGATGATCGGCGAGGGCGAGGATACCTTCTATAAACTCTGCAGATATTACGACAGGCAGGAATTTATTGAGGATATTGAGGGCATCGCCTACAGGCTCCCAAACGGGGAGATATCCATAAAGCCAAAGAGGTCTCTGCTTCCTATGGATGAGCTTGTATTTCCCTATGCATCACTGGAGGAGTTTGAGAACAAGATAATATACTATGAGTCGAGCAGAGGATGTCCGTTTGACTGCTCTTACTGCCTTTCGTCCATCGATAAGAATCTGCGGTTTCGCTCGTTAAAATATGTATTTGCCGAGCTTGATTATTTCCTTCGTATGAAGGTAAAGCAGGTGAAGTTTGTCGACAGGACATTTAACTGCAACCACAAACACGCCTATTCGATATGGAAATTTCTCAAAGAGCATGACAATGGGATCACCAACTTCCATTTTGAGATCGCAGCCGACATCCTGAATGAGGATGAGATCGAACTTCTGGCGTCGATGAGACCGGGGCTTGTGCAGCTTGAAATTGGAGTGCAGACTACAAACTTCGAGACTATCCGTGAGATTCACAGAACCATGAGCGTCGGAAAGCTGCAGGACAATGTATTGAGGTTAAAGGAGGCAGGCAATATTCATCTGCACCTGGATCTTATTGCCGGATTGCCGTATGAGAATCTCGACTCGTTTGAGAAGTCGTTTAACGAGGTTTACGAGTTGAAACCCGACGAGCTCCAGCTTGGATTTTTAAAGGTTTTGAAGGGATCGCTTATGTATGAGAACAGGGAGGAGTACTCCCTGACCTACAGGACTCATGCGCCGTATGAGGTGCTTGAGACGAGGTGGCTCTCGTGTGGGGAGATGATAAGGCTGAAGCTGGTCTGCGAGGCGCTCGATCTCTACTACAACAGCAGACAATATGAAAACACGCTGGATATTTTTGAAAAGAATTTTGAGAGTTACTTTGAAATGTATCTTCGTATTGCGGCTTATCTCGGTGAGAAGGATATGTTTGACCGCGCGCTTTCCAGACGTGAGAAATATGATGCGATTTTTGAACTTGTATGTGGGATGGATCCTGATCATATCGAGGATTACAAGAAGGCGCTCACACTTGACTGGACAAAGCGCGAGCCGATACGCAGAAACCCGGCGTGGGCGGTGGAATTGTAGAAAAACCACCTCCTGATTTATCCGATGTGGAAAAATATGGGGCTTTTCTTACAGATGGTTTTGAGTTATAATATTGTTAATTAAGTTTACAGAATTTTTATTTATAGGAGGTAGAGTGATGGATAAAATATCAGATGGAGTAAGAAAGATATTGCTTGCAGGCGTGGGGGCTATCGCTACAACAGCAGAGAAGTCCAAGGACATTCTTGACGATCTTGTTGAAGCAGGAGAGCTTACCGTAGAGCAGGGCAAGGCATTAAACGAAGAACTCAAACACACTTTCAAGAACACTACACCTGAGGAGAAGGCTGACAGCATTATCGGAAAACTCAGTGAGGAAGAGCTTGAGGCATTGAAGGCAAAGCTTTCATAAGAAGCATGCAAAATATGACCCGCAGCCTAAGGGTTGCGGGTTTTAAATTTTAGGAGAATGTATATGTCTGAATACACTTTCAAGGAGCAGAGTGCGCGCTTCTGGGAGATCGTGGCAGTCTTAAAAAAACACAAGATCATGAAGGGACTGACACCACAGAAAGCTCGCGCGGTTTTAGAAGATCTCGGTCCTACTTATATCAAGCTTGGACAGATACTCTCGCTTCACTCAGATATACTTCCAAAAGAATATTGTAAAGAGCTGGAGACACTGAGATCCGATGCGGCTCCCATGCCGTTTGAGGAAGTTAAGGATATTCTCTCGGACACATACGGCAGACCGGTCGAAGAACTGTTCAGCTACATAGATGAGAGAGCGCTGGGCTCCGCCTCGATAGCGCAGGTTCACAGAGCGCGATTAAAGGATGGCATGGATGTTGTCATCAAGGTGCAGAGGAGAGGAATATACGAGACCATGTCGCAGGATATGGCTCTTCTCCACAAGGGAGCAAAGTTTCTTAAGTACAATTCGAATTTCGGCGCAGTCGACTTTGGACAGGTTATCGATGAGATGTGGGCGGTCGCCCTTGAGGAGATGAACTTCCAAAAAGAAAGTTCGAATATACTGGAGTTTGCCCGCTGTAATGAGAATGTAAAGTATTTTGAATGCCCGAGACTTGTTCCTGAGCTTACGACGAGCCATGCGCTCGTCATGGAATATGTGGATGGCTATTCCCTTGACAAGGACAGGAAGACGCTTATTGCCAAGGGTTATGATCTCACCGAGATCGGCTATAAGTTTGCGGACAATTACTTAAAGCAGATATTAAATGATGGATTCTTCCATGCGGATCCTCATCCCGGAAACTTGCGTATCAGAGACGGCAAGATAGTCTGGCTCGATATGGGCATGATGGGAAGGATCTCCGCCAGAGACAGAGACATCATAGACAATATCATCCGCGGCATCTCAAACAGGGATATCAACCAGATAAAGGACAATCTTCTGTCCATGTGCGAGATAAGAGGAAGGGTCGATCACCACAGGCTCTATCTTGACATCGATGATATCGTTACAAAGTATGCCAGTGCGATCCTTGGAGATATCAAGGTGTCGGCTGTGATCAACGATCTGTTCGAGGCTATCGGAAGGAACAATATCCGCATTCCGGCAAATCTGACCATGCTTGTGAGAGGACTTGCCACCATAGAGGGAGTGGTAGCGGCTCTTGATCCCGAAATTGATGTTATGAGCGTTGTCCGTGCCAGGGCAAAGAGCAGATTCTGGGAGACCTTTGATCTGCAAAAAGAGATCAAAAACTCAAGCAAGGTCATACACAATTCGTTCCGAAAAGCGCTTGAGATTCCGGGAGTATCCTCGGACATCCTTCGTATGATCATGAAGGGTCAGACGAGATTTTCGCTCGAACACCATGTGGCGAAGGACTTTGACAAGCTCCTTAGAAAGCTTGTCATGGATCTGGTTATCGGTCTGGTTGTGGCGGCTCTCCTTGTGGGCTCGTCGATCATCTGCCTGACGGATATGGAGTTAAAGTTATTCGGAATACCGGTGCTTGGATTTGTCGGCTATCTGGTGGCGTTCGGCCTTGCGCTATGGCTGATATTCAGATATCTAAAAAGTATTAAAGACAAGAGAAAATGAAAAACGCATCCAAAACACGACAGTGCGATGGATGCGTTTTTGGTGTGTAAAAGTTATTGTTTATATGGATTCAAATTCCTTTATGATCTCCGGTGACGGTTTCTTGTCAAGCAGGCTGACAATGACGATCACAGCGCATGAAATGATAAACGCCGGGAGCAGTTCATATATATCCCACGCTCCTCCGATAGGTCTGATGGCATATTTCCAAACGAAGGTCATGACTCCGCCTGCGATCATTCCCCAGAGAGCGCCGTTTCTGGTTGTTCTCTTCCAGAAAAGCGAAAACAGCATAATTGGTCCGAATGCCGCACCGAATCCGGCCCATGCAAACGATACTATCTTAAATATCGAGCTGTCCGGATTTCTCGCAAGAAAGATGCCGATGATCGCGATCACAATTACGGTACCCCTTGCAACCAGCATTGACTTCTTCTTTGAGAGTTTAAGACCAAAGCATTCCGCAAAGAGGTTTTGTGAAATGCTTGATG
>CAJOQF010000036.1 GCA_905236295.1 uncultured Eubacterium sp.
TGCAAAGAGCATGGAGACCATCATGAACGCCACGGAAAAAGAGACCGTGACTGAGACGATGGATTCCGTAAAGAAGATGGTTGAGGATATTCCGTATCTTCGCCTTTCACGCGAGGAAGAGGAGGAGGAGAAAAAGGAACTCGCCGAGATAGAGACCGACGCCGAGATAGACGGCTCTCTCAATATAAATTTCCGTGAGATGTTGTCTGAGGACATGGATGGACAGATGCTTATAAATGTTCCGGATCAGGCTCCTATAGAGAGACAGATCACAGGACAGATGTGTATAGATGATGTGCTTGCCGAGTGGGCAAAGACCCAGAGGGCGGCAGAGGCGGCTATGGCAGATGCCAAGCAGAGAAAGCTCGAATCCGCAAGGCAGAGAGCCCTTCTTCAGACCGGCAACATTATGGAGCGCATTAGGGAAGAACAGGCAAAAGAGGACGCCAAAAAGGCGAACGAGGAAGAACTTATACACAAGGCTCACGAAAAGCTCGGAACATACGAGGGCGAGCCGGTTAAGGATGAGCCTGCAAAAGAGGAGCCTGCTGAAAATGAAAATGACAGGCTTATAAACAATGCGCTTGCAGAGGAGATCGGCGCTCTCGCCGGACTCAGCGCGGGAGTGGATGAGCTTTTAAGTAAACCGGAGAACAAACTGCCGGATCCGACTATAGAGCTTCCGACGCTTGATGAATTTGCGATACACGAGGCGATGAAGGAGCAGGAGAAACAGCAGAGGGAAGCCAATGCTCTCTCTCAGGCTTTAAATGCGCTTAAAGAGACCGTTACGGGCAGGATCCGTCTCCGCGAAGAGGATATTCCGAATGAGGTGTTCTCGGACGAGGAAGAAAATCCAAACACACTCTTCATAGACAAGACTCAGGATGACGCACTTATTCCGAATGCATCAGAGGTTTTAGTCGGAGCGGTTACGGCTGATTGGATAGACAAAGAAAAAGAGACAAAAGATGTCTCCGAACAGGAAGAGACAAATAAGGCGGCAGAGTTTGAAGAAACCTCAAGCGAAGCAGACAGGTTTAAGACTTCAGAGCTTCCTAAGATAGAAGAGCCTGATTTTGAGTACGACGAGAGCGAACAGCTTTCTTTAGACGACTCACAAAAGAGGATATTCTCTTACTTTGTTCCGGTCGCAGGTATGGAAAGCCAGATCTGCAATGTGCTGTCGGGAGCTACCAGACATATACTGGACGACAATATCCCGCGCGGAGGCAACATAGTGATACAGGGCTATCCGGGCAGCGGAAAGACCCAGATGGCAGCTGATATTCTCCAGGCGCTGAGCGAGAAGACCAAGGCGACATACAGTAAGCCGGGCAGGATATATGCAGATTCGCTCAACAATAAAGATATAGCAAAGATATACGAAAAGATAAGAGGCGGTTGTCTCATAATAGAAAAAGCCGGTGATCTGAAACGCGAGACAGCTATGCAGATGTCGCTTATCATGGATGAGGATCCTTCCGGCACCATGATAATAATTGAGGATACCGAGATAGGCATCAAACAGGCGCTCAGCCTTGATGCCGGATTTACAAAGAAATTTACGGAGAAGATAAATATTCCGAGATTTAATACGGATGAGTTGGTCGCCTTCGCAAAGGTTTATGCTGACGAGGCTGAGTGTGAGATAGATGAACTTGGAATTCTTGCGCTCTACAACAGGATCAGCAGAATTCAGAGACTTGATTCCGAGGTTACACTTGTCGAGGTCAAGGACATAATGGATGAGGCTATTGAGAACGCTGAAAACGGAAGTCTCAAGAGAAGCTTTTCAGCTATGTTCTCAAGAAATAAGAAAAAGCCGAGTGATAGGATAGTCATAATGGAGGAAGACTTCGGACTGTAGTATCACTCGAGAGTTTGGAGGTAAGGATGGAACATTTTACAGGGTTTGACAGCTACCTTTTTGCAACTGGGACTCATTATGAAATATACAAAAAGCTTGGCGCTCATTTTGTGAAGAACGGGCGTAAAAACGGAGTCGTATTTGATGTCTGGGCTCCTCATGCCGAGAATGTATGGGTTGTCGGAAGCTTCAATGACTGGCAGGCGTCTGATGACTGTAAGATGGAGCTTGTCGGCGAAGTTGGGGTTTACGAAAAATTCCTTCCGGGTATCAAGGACGGAGAGCTCTACAAATATATGATAGAGACGAAAGACGGAGAGCTTTTGTACAAGGCAGACCCCTATGCGGTTTACGCGGAAGTGCGTCCGGGAACGGCGAGCGTCGTTCACAAGCTTGCCGATTTCAAGTGGACAGATGCAGAGTGGATGGAAAAACGCGCACAGGGCGATGTCCAAAAGAAGCCGATGTTCATTTACGAGGTTCATCCCGGTTCGTGGATGCGCCACTACGGATACACCTACGACACCGGATTCTACACCTACAGGGAATTTGCGGATCGCATCATAAAATACGTAAAGGAGATGGGATACACCCATGTGGAGCTAATGGGAATCTCCGAGTATCCTTATGACGGTTCCTGGGGCTATCAGGTCACCGGATACTATGCGCCGACATCGAGATACGGCACTCCGGAGGACTTCAAATACGTAATAAACAAGTTCCACAAAAACGGCATCGGAGTAATCCTTGACTGGGTTCCGGCTCATTTCCCGAGAGATGCGCACGGCCTTGCCAATTTTGACGGACAGCCTCTGTATGAGTATGAGGATCCGCGGATGGGAGAGCATCCTGACTGGGGCACCAAGATATTCAACTACGGCAAGAATGAGGTCAAGAACTTCCTTATCGGAAGCGCTATCCAGTGGGCGGAGGATTATCATATCGACGGACTGAGGGTGGATGCCGTGGCGTCCATGCTGTACCTCGACTACGGAAAACGTGACGGGGAGTGGGTTCCGAACAAATATGGCGGAAATGAAAACCTTGAGGCGATTGAGTTCTTCAAACATATAAACTCGTGTATAGTGGGACGCAATCCGGGATTTATGATGATTGCGGAGGAGTCCACGGCATGGCCGAAGGTTACGGGTGATGTTGAGGACGACGGACTTGGTTTCACCTTCAAATGGAACATGGGTTGGATGCATGACTTCCTCGATTATATGAAGCTGGATCCGTATTTCAGACGGGACAACCATGACAAGATGACATTTGCGATGTCATACAACGAGTCGGAGAATTATATCCTTGTCATTTCGCATGACGAGGTGGTTCATTTGAAATGTTCGATGCTTGGCAAGATGCCGGGACTCGGTCCTGATCCTTATCGCAATCTCAAGGTGGGATATGCGTTTATGTTGGGACATCCGGGCAAGAAGCTTTTGTTCATGGGACAGGAGTTTGCGCAGGAGCGCGAGTGGAGTGAGGAGAGAGAGCTCGACTGGTTCCTTCTCGAAGAGCCTGAGCATCGCGGAGTTCACGAGTTTGTCAAAGCGCTCTTAAAACTCTACAAGAATACGCCCGCCCTCTATGAGAATGATAACAACTGGAATTCCATGGAGTGGATCCGTGCGGACGACAAGGACAGAAGTATTTTTACATTTGTAAGAAAGAGCGAGAACGGCAAGAACAACCTTCTGTTCATCTGCAATTTCACTCCGATGGAGAGAAGCGATTATCGCGTTGGAGTCTTATCTTCAAAACAGCACAAACTTGTTATAGACAGCGACGACGAGAAATTCGCAGGGTGCACGAAACAGCATCCAAAAACATATAAGCCTGAGAAGGTGCTCTGCGACGGAAGAGAGTATTCCTTCGGTTATGACCTGTCAGCCTACGGCGTGGCAGTGTTCAAATTTGATTTTTAGTTTAAAGGATAGTGTCACTCTTGGAAACTTTAGATTATTCAAGCATTCCCCTTGCGGTATGTATACCGTTTGTGGGATTGCTTCTTTGTATAGCCATAGCTCCGCTGGTTAACGGCAAATGGTGGGAAAAGCATCAGTTCAAGATAATACTGGGCTGGTGTGCCGCCTTTATTATCCCGTTTGCCGTGCTCTACGGTGTCGGGGTGATGAGCGAGACTGTACTTGAGTGTATTTTTAACGACTATATAACGTTTATAGTCCTGTTGTTCGGATTGTACTGCGTTGCCGGCAATATCTCAATGGAGGGAGATCTGGCGGGATCTCCGAAGGTAAATGTGATCCTTCTGCTGATTGGAACCGCCTTTTCAAGCTTCATCGGAACGACCGGCGCAAGTATGCTTATGGTCCGTCCTATAATCAAGATGAACGCGTGGCGTCAGAGGCGCGCGCAGATAATGGTATTTTTTATATTCCTCGTCTCGAACATCGGAGGATGTCTCACACCGATAGGTGATCCGCCGTTACTTATGGGATTTACAAGAGGGGTTCCTTTTGCGTGGAGTTTTCACCTGCTTCCGATACTGCTTGTAAATGTGGCTCTATTACTGTTCTTTTTCTATTTTGTCGACAGACGAAACTACAGGCTTGATATCGCTGAAGGGCTCCACCCGGATATCAGCAGAGCAGGTACTCAGATCAGGGTAAGGGGACTGCACAATGTAATCTTTATCGGGATGATAGTGTTCGCGGTCATAATAAGCGGAACGCTGCAGAAATCCCCGAGATTTCTGGATGCGGAGGGAAATGTACTCGGAATACATATCTTCGGAAACGTGACATTTGGGTATCCGGCAATCATTGAAGTGGCAATAATCCTTGTCGCTGCATTCCTTTCATTTAAGACAACCAAACATGAAGTGCGTGAGGCAAACCACTTTACCTGGGGAGCGATAAAAGAGGTTGCTATACTCTTTATAGGTATTTTTATCACCATGCAGCCGGCACTGATGATATTACACGCCAAGGGCGCGGAGCTTGGACTTTCAACCCCGACAAGTTATTTCTGGGTGACGGGTGCGCTTTCGAGCTTTTTGGACAACACGCCTACATATCTGGTATTTTTGACCACTTCGGGCTCAATGGGATTTACGCAGGGTATTTCTACCATTGTGGGAGTGATACCGCAGACCATGCTGCTTGCAATATCCGCGGGAGCGGTATTCATGGGGGCGAATACATACATCGGAAATGCGCCCAACTTTATGGTCAAATCGATATCGGATGAGAACGGTATCAGGATGCCATCATTTATTGGGTATATCGTGTGGTCTGTAAAATTTTTGATCCCGATATTTTTAGTGGACACGCTTTTGTTCTTTATCTGGAAATGATATTCCTAAGAGGAAATCGTGGAGATGATTAAATGGATGAGAAAAACAACAATCCCAAAGAGGATGATCAGATAACGGAAAATATTACGGTTGAGGAATCGGAGCTTAGAAAACTTGCCGCAAGAATATATGATCTCGACAAGGAAGTGTATGAAAACACAGGATCCGCCATCGGACATGTCTACGGACCGGACAGACATTTTGCGATAAGGGCGCTGGTAAAAATGTTTAAAAGCCCGTCGGGAAGCTATAACCTGATGAACGATCTGGCGCTTATCGGAAACATGGCAAGAACCCTGGAGGGCAAGGACTGCTATGAGGATGTCATGGAGAAGTACAGACAGATCTATCGTGAGACCTGCGATCTCGCCGAGAAGCTGTCGCGTGTAGAGATCATTTCCGAAAAGACTCTAAATGCCATGCCTCTTGACGAACGGTACGCGAAAATGGAGCGTAAGATAATATGCATTGGTAGGGCGTACGGAGCGGGCGGAAGCGAGATCGGTTTTAATATCGCTAACATCCTGGGTATCGATTACTATGATTATGCTATCTTAGAGGCGGTTATGGAGCGTCTTGACATGCCGGGAGCAAACAATGCCTATATGTATGAGGAGGATATAAACGGAGAGCCGACTTATGCAAAGAATCCCTATGGTGTGCAGAGAAAAAGAAGGTCGCTTAAGAAACATTTTGAGGATTTTATTCGCTATCACGGACTGCCCAAAAGAGACGCCATGTTTTTCAACCAGAGTAGGCTGATATTGGATATGGCTAAGGAAAAAGACTTTGTGATAATGGGCAGGTCGGCTGCGAGAATCCTTGGAAATGCCGGGGTTCCACGCATAAGTATATTTGTTTCCGCACCGTTTGAAAACCGTGTAGCCCGGATAAAAAATGTTTATCCGAGCATGAGTGACAAGGAGGTTCGAAAGCTTGTCAGCTCTCAGGACAAGAAGAGAGCCAGAGAGTACAAGTTTTTCAACAGAATAGACTGGGGTACCCCGCAGGGTTACGATATCACGATCAATTCAGCAAGTTACGGAATAATGGGCTCGGTCAACATGATCCTTGATGTGTTGAAGGCGCGCCCGAGTGAAGAAGACTAGAAGGTCTGTCGCGTTTGCGGCAGACCTTTTTCATGTGATGGGAAATTGCGATTTCCTGTTAGATTATTTAATCCGGGATTAGGATACGATGGTTCCGCCGGCGGCGACGTAACCGTCCTTGTAGAGTACGAGTGCCTGTCCGGGAGTGACGGCCCTGACTTTGTTCTCGAACTCGACTTTTAATATGTCGTTTTCGCAGGAAATAACACGACACGGTGTACCCTTGTCGTTGTATCTGATCTTTCCGGTGAACTCATCGCCTGCTTCAAGGCTTTCAGCACCCATGAAATTAATGTTCTTAGCGGTGAGGGTATGTGTGAACAGATCCTCGTTTTCACCGAGTGTGACAGTGTTGTTATCGGGATCGATATTTGTGACGAAAATCCTGCGGCCAAGGCTGATGCCGAGTCCCTTTCGCTGTCCGATCGTGTAATGGGTTATGCCCTTGTGGGTGCCGAGGATATTTCCCTCGGAATCAATGAAGTTGCCGCATACGGACGGACAGTTAGTCTCCCTTTCGATATATGAGGCATAGTCATTGTCCATCACAAAACATATTTCCTGGCTGTCGGGCTTTGATGCGACATTGAGGCCGATCTCTTTTGCGATCTCGCGGACCTGGTTTTTGTCGTGTTCGCCGACAGGCATAAGAGTATGGGAGAGCTGCTCCTGTGTCAGGTTAAAGAGTGCATAGGTCTGGTCTTTTTCGGCTGTAACGGAATTTCGGATGGCGAATCTGCCGTTGTCAAGCTTTATGACTCTGGCGTAATGTCCGGTTGCGATATAGTCCGCGCCCAGTTCCTTCGCCTTGTTCAAGAGAGATCCCCATTTCAAATGTCTGTTGCACGCAATACACGGATTTGGTGTGTGTCCGTGCAGGTATTCGTCGATAAAGTAGTCGATCACATTTTCTTTGAATTCATTCTTAAAATCAATAACATGATGAGGTATGCCGAGATGGAAAGCCACGCGAAGCGCATCCTTGAAAGCCTCGTTTCCGCAGCAGGGCGCGGGGCGCTCATCCGACGCAAGAGGATCCTCGCCGACAAGCTGCATTGTGATACCTATTACATTATATCCCTGTTCTTTTAGCAGGTATGCGCAGACCGAGGAATCGACCCCTCCGGACATACCAACGACAACGGTTTTTTTAGACATTTATCTATTTCCTTTTTTGTATAAGTGTTATAAAATAAATAATGTGTTTCAAACGACACATTTGCACTATTTTAGATGAAAAAGTACAAAAAAGCAAGATGCGGCGTGAGAATACGAAACAGCAAAGGAAACGCGCCGGATATAGCTTATGATCACATAAAAAGGAGTTGAGATTTTTGAAGACATTATATTTGGACTGCGGAATGGGAGTAGCGGGAGATATGCTTTTTGGAGCTCTTCTTGAACTCCATCCCAACAAGGATGACTTTATAGACAGATTTAAGCGACTTAATATACCTCATGTGGAGGTGAGCGCCCAAAAGCGTGAGACCTGCGGAATTGTAGGTACTCATGTGAGCGTAAAGGTTGACGGAGTTGAGGAACACAGTCATGACCATCATCATGACCACGAGCACCATCACGACCACGACCATGACCATCATCACGGACATACGCATTCACATCACAGTATGAAGGATGTTGAAGATATCATAAACGGACTTGGGCTTACAACTGCTGTGACAAACAAGGTTTTAACGGTTTACAAGGAGATCGCGAAGGCGGAGAGCACAGTTCACGGCAAGGAGCTTAGCGAGATACATTTCCATGAAGTCGGAATGATGGATGCAATTGCGGATGTCACCGGAGTTTGCATGCTCTTTGACGAGATTGGTGCAGATCGCGTGGTTGTTTCACCGGTAAACACCGGATTTGGAAAGGTTCACTGCGCACACGGTATTCTTCCGGTGCCGGCACCGGCGACAGCGCTTCTCTTAAAGGGGATCCCGGTCTATGCGGGAGAGTTTGAGGGAGAGCTCACCACTCCGACGGGAGCCGCGCTTATCAGAATTTTTGCGGATGAGTTTGGAAATCAGCCGCAGATGGCTATCGATTCGATCGGATACGGACTCGGCACAAAGGAATTCGGTGCCGCAAATGCTGTCCGCGCAATACTCGGAGAAGATATGTCCGGAATCAGCAAGGAGAAGGTGAAAGCTCTGCTCTCAAGCGCATTGCACGACGAGAAGAGACTTCACCCGGTTCCGTTCAGGAAAGGCGAAGTCGCTTTGAAGGTTGACGCTCCGGCAAGATCACAAAAGGGCGAGGTCGGAGATACGAAGGATTATCCTTCGTCAGAGTACGAGGATGTGATCGTAGAGTTCAGAAGTTGTATAGACGACATGACGGCGGAAGAAATAGGCTACGCGACGGAACTTCTTATGGATGAGGGTGCACTCGATGTCTATGTGACTCCTATCGGAATGAAGAAGAACCGCCCGGGTATTCTTCTCACGATTCTGGCAAAGAAGGAAGATGAGATAAAATTCAGAAACCTCATTTTCAAATATACGACCACTATCGGGGTCAGAGTTTGTGAGACCAAGAGATACAAGCTCTTGCGCAGAGAGTCTACATGGGAGACTCCGTTTGGTGAGATAAGAGTCAAGGAGAGCGGAGGCTTTGGAGTTAAGCGCCGAAAGCTTGAATATGAGGATATCAAAAAGATCGCTGAGAGCGCAGGAATGTCAGTGGGCGATATTAGGGATATTATAGGCACAGATGGCGAAGAAGAGTAAAAAGAGGCGCAAAAAACATATTGGATTAAAGATACAGATTGTCATAATCTGCATAGTGCTTGCGGGGCTTGCGTATTACTATCTGGGCGGATACGGCAAACAGGTGGCAAGCATGCATCAGGAGGCGGTTGAGTTTGTCAAGAATTCAAATGAGGACACTTTCAAGAGTTCCCTGACTAGTGAAGTCTACGACGACAACGGAAACTGTATAGCGAGGCTGTCGGGCGAGAAGAACAGCTATTATGTAAAGATAGAGGATATTCCGATAGAGGTTAAGAGTGCGATGATAAGCACCGAGGACAAAAAGTTTTACTCTCATGGAGGAATTGATTACAAGGCGATAGCCAGAGCCGTGATCGCAATGATAAAAAACGGCGAGGTTACTCAGGGTGGAAGTACGATCACCCAGCAGCTTGCAAGGAATGTATTTCTCGACAACAGCAAGACGTGGCAGAGAAAGCTCGAAGAGATCTTTATCGCAAAAGAGCTTGAAAAGAAATATTCAAAGGACGAGATACTGGAGTTTTACCTGAACAATATTTATTTCGCAAACGGATACTATGGCATTGAGGCGGCATCACTGGGATATTTTTCGAAGGATGTCGAGTATCTGACGCTGTCGGAGATCGCATATCTTTGCGCCATACCTAACAATCCGACGACCTACGATCCGGTGACAAATCCAAAGAACACCGAGAGACGAAGGAATCTTATTCTTGAAAACATGGCGAACGACAACTGGATCACCCATGCCGAGATGATCGCAGCAAAGGAAGAGGAGATCGAGTTAAAGCGGCCGAAGAAGAAATTCAACAACTATGCCGAGACATTTATCTACTACTGCGCGACACGCAGGCTTATGGAGCTTGACGGCTTTGTCTTCAAATACAGTTTTGAAAATGACGAGGAAAAAGAAGAGTACGATAACGAGTACAGTGAGAAGTATTCGGAGATGTCGAAGCGGTTGTATACCGGAGGATATCGCATTTACACCAGCATAGATCTGTCCATGCAGAAGGATCTTCAAAACAGCATAGACGATTCGCTCGACTCATTTACGGAAAAGAATGATGAGGGAGTATACGAGCTTCAGGGTGCGGGTGTTTGCATTGACAACTCAAACGGTATGGTGAGGGCTATCGTCGGAGGAAGAAAGCAGGAATATGAAGGCTATACCCTAAACCGCGCGTTCCAAAGCTTCAGACAGCCGGGAAGCTCGATAAAACCGCTTATCGTATACACGCCGAGCCTCGAGAGGGGCTACACGCCGGATACGATCGTCCATGACGGATACATAGAGGACGGACCGGAGAACTCCAACGGCACTTACAGCGGAGACATCACGCTTCGCACAGCGCTTATGTGGTCAAAAAATACGATTGCATGGCAGCTATTTGATGAGCTCACTCCGGAGGTTGGCTTAAATTATCTGTTAAATATGGAGTTTTCAAAGATAGACAAGGAGGATTATCGTCTTCCGGCGGCGCTTGGAGGATTTACAAACGGTGTGTCTCCGCTTGAGATGACAAGCGCGTACGCAGCCATTGAAAACGACGGAATATTCAGGGAACCGGACTGTATCAGAAGGATTGAGACATCCGATGGCGAGGAGCTGTTTTCATACGATGGAAGCGGAAAGGAAGTATATAAGAAGAATGCTTCAAGAATGATGACAAGCATGCTTGAAAGTGTTATATTGGACGGAACAGGACAGGATATGGAATTGTACGGAATTCCTGCGGCGGGCAAGACCGGTACGACCAACGACAACAAGGATGGTTGGTTTGTCGGATTTACGCGTCACTACACTACGGGAGTATGGGTCGGTTACGATATGCCGAGAGAACTTCCGGGTCTGCAGGGCAGCACATATCCGGGCAGCATTTGGAAAGATTTTATGCTCAAAGAGAATAAAGACTTAAAGGTGGTTGATTTTTTAGATTATAGTGAATGATTATGGAGGTACATCCGATGGGTATTTTTTTCGGATCAAAGACACAGACGGCAGCTGTGGAAAATGAGAACGCAAAGAATGAGGAGCTGATCAGAAACCTTGTTGAGAACACACGTGAGGTGCTGGTCAAACACAAGGCAACAAAGCAGTACATGGACAGCATAGCTGAGAGTGTGGCAAGTGTTGATGATGCACTTGAGGGTATTGAACAGAGCACGGCATCCACGACAGATGCGGTTCTCAGACAGAATGAGATGACAAATTCTATCCAGACCAAGATTGATGATGCTACCGGCAAGATTCATGAAATAGTTGAGATAGCATCCAGCTCCAGTGATTCGGTCAATGAGGGCTCAAAGATAGTTGAAAAACTAAACAGCAAGTCCCAGATGGTCATCAACATGGGAAATGAGATGAGGGATGCAGCAGCCCAGTTAAAAGAAAAATCTAACGAAGCCAAGGGGATCACAGACATAATCTTAAATATTTCCGCACAGACCAATCTGTTGGCATTGAACGCTTCGATAGAGGCAGCCAGAGCCGGTGAGGCCGGCAAGGGATTTGCGGTGGTCGCTGACGAGATACGCGAGCTTGCGGATCAGACCAAGCAGGCTACGGAGAGCATTACCCAGATCCTCGACACACTTGTAAAGGAGGCCGAGGGTGTTTCTGAGAGAGTGGAGAGCAGTGTTGCTACAAATGTTGAGCAAAGCGAGTTTATAGCTGAGACCAGCGAGCATTTTATGGAGATCAAGGAGCACATCGACAAGCTCGATGAAAACATTGAGTCCGTAAACGGACTGATGGATGATATACAGACCTCCAACAACGAGATAATGGGAAGTGTGGAGATCCTCTCTGCTTCCAGTGAGGAGGTATCGGCCAGCACTTCCGACGCAAAGGGATTGTCCGGGCGATGCGTGGAAGTTGTGGCAACTTTTGACGGACAGATGCGCATAATCGAGCAGGCGTTGTCAAAACTTGCCGAGTCGGCAGATGTTGGAGAAGACTAAATCATTGTCAGCTCCAACAGGGGATAAAACAAAAGACAAAAAACTAAACGCAATTATAAAAAGTGCTGGACAAAGAGTTATGTTTGTGATAATATATAGGAGTTGTTTAGCACAGCTGACGATGCGTGGCTCAGTTTGGTAGAGCGCTGCGTTCGGGACGCAGAGGCCGCAGGTTCGAATCCTGTCGCATCGACGATTGTAAGATCCCCGGAATGCCTGAAAATAAGGCGTTTCGGGGATTTCTTTTTATTATCTTTATCATTGCATTTGGCGGGGGAAATGAAAATTGTCCAAAAATTGTCCAATATTTTTATGTCTTAAACAGGCTGCTTATTTGTTCCGAAGCACTTTGCATATCGTTTCCTGCGCGGTTGTCCTGATGACGAATGTAATGTGCGTAGATATCCAGAGTCGTTTTTATATCTTCGTGCCCCAGCCAGTACTGAATCTTTTTGATATCCCATCCTTTGTCAATCAGAATCGAAGCGCAGGTATGGCGCAGCTTGTGCAAGGTGATTTCAGGGCGTCCGAATGCATTCATAGCGGATCGAAACTGTCTCGTGATATTATTCGGATCATACAGATGTCCATCTTCCCAACAGAATACATATCCATCGGTATTTTGATATTCGTTCCCAAAAAATCGCGATCTGACTTCTGCTGAATGCGAATCTGATTCAGACAGTCGATTGCTGTAGGAAAAAGATCCAGTTCTCTTTTGCTTTCTACGGTCTTGACAGAATCACTGGCGATTGTGCTGTAAACTCGAACCACAGTGTGCTGAATCGTAATGTAACCGATATCCTCATTGATCGCATCCCACTTCAGCCCCAAAATTTCTGAGCGGCGAAGCCCATAATACGATCCAAAGAAAGCCATTGGTAATAAGCGTGGAAAATGATCGGCAAGAAAATTCATTAACTCCGCAAGTTCGTCTTCGGTAAGAAAAAGATACTGTTCCTTATATCGATTATTGGCTTTTTTGCCAACAGGGATATCTGATACCGGGTTTGCCTGTATTAAACCGTCAATGCGCGCCTGGGTTATGGTGCAGGCACAAGGATCGGTGCTGAGAGCGGCGATCCGCTGACCTTTGAGACCTATGAAGAATTCTATGAAGCATTCATGCGTCAATACAAATACCAGATTAATCTGTGCCATGAGCATATGCTGGTCGCAGAGAGACTGCTGGCAGAAGAACATCAGATGCCGCTCTTTACGATCCTTTCGACCAATGCAGTCGAGAAGGGAATCGACGTATTAAACGGCGGCGCGATGTTAAACTCCGGTCCGCACTACATGCTCTCAGGTGTTGCGGATATGGGAGACTCCCTTGCGGCAGTCAAGAAGCTGGTATACGATGATAAAGTGATCACGATGAAGCAGCTCCTGGATGCAGTTGCTGCAGACTTTGAAGGCTATGAGGACATCAGGGCTCTTTGCCAGAAGGCGCCGAAGTACGGCAATGACATCGACTATGTCGATCAGATCACATCCAAGGCACTGCAGGATTGCGTGAAATGCTGGAGAGCAGGGAACTATTCCTCTGCAGGCGTACAGCCGACCCAGACCAATGTCGCGATGGGTGCACAGTGCTGGGCACTGCCAAACGGCAGAAAGGCATTGACACCGTTAGCGGATACCCTTTCCGCAGAGCAGCACTTGGATGTGAACGGACCGCTGGCAGCGCTTCGTTCCTACGGCAAGATCAATCACAACGCCTGCACGAACGGAACGATCCTGAACATGTGGATCAGCAAGGGCGATCTGGTCGTAAACGAGGGAGGTAAATCAAGAGAAAGAAAACACTTCAAAAACCGAAAATGCTGCGTGTAACTACTGTAATCCAACTTGATTATGCAAAATCAGGTTTGTTAAAGTGCTGATTTCTGCTAAATCGGCATGGTTCATTACGCCCTTTTTGCTGATGTTATCCATTTTCGGACTGGTATCAAATAATTTCTACAACATATTCAAGATGCAAAGGCACTTTGTGGAAGCACCTGCTGGATGGATGCGTTTTAAGTTGACCCTAATATGCCCACATTGGTGTCAGGCACCAACGTGTCTTACATGGAAATCTGCCAGCAGAGGAAATGTATACTTCTATGGGATTTCGATATGTTGACACGATTAAGCTGTTTTATGAATGTACAGGATGGGCTGACTTTGAATTGTATGAGTATTTAATTTAGTATATTATGATTAAGAGTTACTTGTAATTTGTTATGTCGCTAATACTTTTGGCGACCAAATCATTTAGATCGAAACAGGGTATAATTTTCAGGAGATATTATGGCGACACATAAGGAAGTTGCAAGGTCCATACAGGAAACATTCTTAAAACTCTACGAAAAGCAGGAGATTCATACCATTACCGTGAAAGCACTTTGTGCGGAACTTGGAATTGCAAGAACATCTTTTTACAATTACTATTCTGATATTTATGAAGTACTGGAATCAATTGAAGACGAGATTATTTTTGAACTCAAATATATGAACAGGAATTTTTACCGCCAGAATTTTCTTGACTGTAAAAAAGAGGATTTCAGTTTTTTCAATCCGACGTTGCAGTATATAAGGGATCATGCGTTCTGGTTTCGCGTTCTGATGAATAAAAGTCAGAGCGGACAATTTGTTTATAAGTGGAAAAAAATTATCAAAGAAGATTTTTCGGACAAATATCACGAGGACGGGATTGTGCTTGAAAATGAGGAGATGGTTCTGGAGATGATTTCCTCAGGATGTATGGGTGTTTATACTTACTGGGTCAACAACCTGAATGCTGTATCTATGCAGACGGTTATACAGGAAGCGTTATATTATTTGTGCCAACATTTTATTATTGATTTTCAAAAAAGCTGAAGATTTCATAATGATGAGCTTTTTATATGACACATTGGGCAAATCTGTCTTTTGTTATATCGTTCTTTTTACTACAATCAAGTCAACACAGACAGTATAAAAACTTCAACACACCCCGAAACATTTGTTGACGATGATTTTTGAAAAAGGAGGATAATCATGAGATTTAGAGAATGCACACCATTACTTTGCTGTGACCCGTTACCATTGGAAACCGGTGTTGAGAGATTGGAAAGCGGAGGAATCCATGTCGCGATCCGTATGTGCCTCGAAAGTCTGACAGCAGAAATGCTGGATTGGTGGTTTGGCGCGGAATGTGACACGGATATGTATCGTTTGTGGCATCCGGGCGCTCATAAATTTTCAAAATGGGGCGAGTATGAGTCAAATCATGTTCCGGGAAATGTAATTGGGATGACGCATTTTATTAAGGAAACACTGGGATCTTCTGAAGTCATGGATATGCAGCTGAAATATCTGGATCCGAAAGATCTGTTCGGTGATGAGTTAACAAAAGCGCAGGAACGCGGAGATGCAGATGTTGTCCTTTATGGGTGGGCTGGAATCGGTGAAAACTGGGAATGCCCAAGAAATGAAAAAGGCTGGCCGGCATTTATGCAGTATGTTGGTGTTGGACGTGATACACCATATGGTCTGGTCCTCAGAAATCACTACTGGTTTGGTGATGAAATGGAAGGTATGATGCCGAAGGAAGCAATCGAAGAGATCTGTACAGATCAGCTGGGATTATATATGTTGGAGCACGATTCCAATGAATTCCATATTCTTTCGAAAGCAATTCCGCCGTTCTATCTGCGTGACAACTGGGAGAAGTTCGGTGAGCCGGAACCGTATACAAAACACGCAAAACTGGCAAAGAATATGACACCAAAATTATTCTCATAGGAATAACAGTTACA
>CAJOQF010000037.1 GCA_905236295.1 uncultured Eubacterium sp.
ACGCGACCGGGAAATATGTCATGGTGCACGACGGTGCCAGACCGTGTATAGATAAGGAGACGATCGATCGCCTTGCCGCGGCTGTCATAGAACTTGGCAACGCTGTGGCGGCAGTTCCCGTTAAGGATACGATCAAGGTCGCGGATGCGGACAATGTGGTTGTTTCCACGCCGAGACGCGATACGCTTTGGAGCGTTCAGACGCCTCAGTGTTTTGAGACGGCGACTCTGAAGGATGCCTACGATAAGATGTTTAAATCGGAAGCCAAAGGAGAGGATTTATCGTCTGTTACGGATGATGCGATGGTGGTTGAGACTTACCTGAGCATTCCGGTGCATCTCGTCATGGGATCGTATGAAAACATAAAGATCACAACCCCCGAAGATCTGCGGATGATAGATGGCCGCAACTTATAAAGGATACTAAAAAAGCAAATGCCGCAAGGCAGGACAGCTCAGACTGACAAATATAGGAGAATGATAAATGTCGAACAAGAGTAAAAAGACAAAAGGTAAATGGACTACGAAAAAGAAAGTACTTCTTGTGGTGATCATCGCCGCAATAGTAGTGGGAATACTTGCGGGCGGATATGCCTACGCAATGCACTACATCAACAGCAAGCTCAATGAGATTGAGAGAGTTGATATCACTGAGGCGGAGGACAATTTCTCTGAGGTGGAGGAAGTTGAACCGGAGACCACATACACGACAATTGCATTCTTCGGGATCGACAACCGTTCGAACGGCAATTTCGAGAGCGGCAACTCCGATTCTATCATGCTTGTCGCGATCAATGATGTGACAAAAGAAGTTAAGATATCTTCTGTCTACAGAGATACATACCTCTGTGTAGACGACAGTGAGATGAAGTTCAGAAAAGCAAATTACGCATACAATGCAGGTGGCCCGACACAGGCGATCACCATGCTCCAGAAAAACCTTGATGTGCAGATCTCGGATTATGTCGCTGTAGATTTCAACGCTCTTGCGGAAATAGTAGAGCTTATGGGCGGTCTTGAATTTGACGTGACCCAGGCAGAGGCAAACGAGATGAACAAATTTATCGGAGAGACCGCATCTCAGACAGGCAACCAGTCATCATCTGTCTATGCCGGAGTGCAGACACTTGACGGAGCACAGACTGTAGCTTACGCCCGCATCAGAAAGATTGCAGGCAATGACTATGGCCGTGCCGAGAGACAGCGCGAGGTTGTCGAGAAGATGGTTGCGAAGATGAAGGAATCCGATTACGCAACCCTTATCAAGATCCTTGATTCGATCGTAGATGATATTTCTACCAGCTTTACAAATGATGAGCTCAAGGATTATGCGATGAACATCGGAGGCTACAAGATCGGCGAGACGACAGGATTCCCGTTTGAGAAGACAACCGATACCCCGAACATGACGGTCGGAAGTATCGTAATTCCGGTAAATCTGGACAACAATGTCGAGGAACTCCACAAATTCCTCTATCCGGATGATGAGAATGAATATACTCCTTCAGAGACAGTGAAGAATTATTCGAATACGATAGTAAATAACCTTGGACAGTACACTGCAACGGAGTAGAAATTTATGCCGAGAAACAATTTCTTCAGTAAAGTAAGAAAAGGATCAGAAGAATATCTCACCAAAAAGGCTGATGATGTGAGACGCTATGGTGTAAAGGGACTGGTCTCAAGAAACGTCGAGACGCCGGATGACGATCTCCCCGATTATTATGAGATCTCATATAAATTTGCGCCGACAGACGAGGAGCTTGAACAGCAGAAGAACAATCCGCTTTCAATCTCCCCGCTGATTTCTGTGCTCTGCATTGGCTTGGAGAGCATGAGAGAGATAGATGGCATTACTCTCGATGAAACTCTGAATATTCAGACTTATGATAACTATGAGGTTATAAAGAGAAAGATGCGTCCGCTTCACTCTGTGGATGAAGATACTGCGGATATGTTATGCGCAGGTGAGGCACTTGAGAGTGCCTTGAGTGAAGCAACAGGTGAATATTGTATAGTTGCGCGTTCGGATATGATGTTATCTCCCGGCGCGCTTTATGGTATTGTAAAGACTATTGAGGAGAATCCGGGAGTTGATCTTATCTATTCCGATGAAGATATGGTCAACGAGGCGGGAGAGCGCCATTACTCGCCGAGATTTAAGCCGGAATACAACAAGGCTCTTCTTTATACCTGCAATTATATCGGAGGTCTCCTTTGCGTAAAGACATCTCTGTTAAAGGAGATTGAGATGCCGGGATCGGAGTATGACGGTGCGTGGCAATATGACATTACCCTTAAGCTCTGTGCAAAGGCAGACAATATTTGTCATATATCCAGGATACTCTGCCACTCGAGAGCTAACCCGAGCGGCATAATGGACAATGCGATTGCAAAGAGGATCCTCATGGAACATCTCGAGAGACAGGAGATCAAGTGCGAGGTGGAGAGGACGGCTGATTTCGGATATTTCCGGATCAAGTGCGAAAATCGCGATTTCAAGAACCTCACGGTGATAATCACTTCATCTTCGAGGGAGACCAACAAAAAACTTGAGGCGTTAAAGAGCTTTGGGGTTACGGTAAAGTATGAGCCGGATCAAAAGGCTGCGAAGGTTGTGCTTTTAAATACCAAGTACGGCCTGTTTTTGAGACATGCTTCATACCTTCCGGAAGTTGATGAGCTCGCCGAGATGATGGGCATTTTGGAGAGACCGGATGTGGCGGCTGTCGGTGTCAAGACATGCACCAAGGACGGCATGGTAGTCCAGAGCGGGCTTGTATATTTTGAAAACGGATTTGTCAGACCGGCTTTTGCGGGTCTCTATAAGAATCATAAAGGATACATGAGGAGAGCCGAGCTTACCCAGTACGTAGACGGCATATGCTTTGACTGTGCGATGGTAAGACGCGACGCGCTCGAACTTACGGGGGGATTTTTGTACGATCTGCCGAGAAGATACAGGGACATGGATCTGTGTCTGCAGTTCAAGCATTCGGGCTTTAAGGTGATGATCGATCCGTATATCTGCATAGAGGTCACTCCGGGGGATCAGGCGAACCAGGTCGAGGAAAACCGCGCGAGACTGTTTATGCGGGACAGATGGAATGAAAAGCTTAGGGATGGCGGAATTTTTTATAATCCTAATTTTAGAAAGGGTAGTGCAGATTTTAAGCTGGGATAAACAATGGTTAAGAAAAAGATGACAAAGAAGCAGAAAAGACGTAGAAAGGTACGTATATTTATAATAGAGCTTATAGTGCTCCTGTTCGTACTCGTTGCGTTGTTTTTTGCGGTAAAGCTCACAAAGATCAACCGACAGGAAGTAAAGGATATAAATGTAAATGAGCTCGAGGAGGATACACTCGACACATTAAAGGGATACACGGATATCGCCATATTCGGTGTGGACAACCGTTCAAACGGAGACACGGATACGGGTCGAACCGATGTTATCATGGTTGCAAGTATAAACAATGATACTGACGAGATAAAGCTGTGTTCGGTCTACAGAGATACCTTCTTAAATCAGGCGTTTACCGATTCACAGTCGTACAACAAGGCAAATAATTCATATGCGGTCGGAGGAGCTTCGCAGGCGATAAATATGTTAAATGTGAACCTGGACCTCGCCATAGAGGATTATGTCACGGTTGACTTCAATGCCGTTGCGGACGTGGTCGACGCGGTGGACGGAGTGGAGATCACCGTGACCGATGAGGAAGCAAAGCAGATAAACAAGTATGGCAAAGAGGTTGCCGATGTTGTCGGACAGGACTTTGAAAAGATACCGGGTGCCGGCACATACAACCTCAACGGTGTGCAGGCTGTAGGTTTCTGCCGTATCAGAAAGACTGCCGGCAACGATTTCAGACGTACCGAGAGACAGAGAGAGGTGCTCACAAAGACTATCGAGAAGGCAAAGCACTCCGACTTAAAGACACTTAATAAGTTTGTGGATGCAATCCTTCCGGAGATCTCAACAAGTCTTGATTACAAGGAGATTCTCATTCTTGTAGCACAGGCGTTTGATTATCAGATGGGAGAAAACAGCGGATTCCCGTTTGACAAGACCACAACTATAGTATCAGGCAAAGGTGATTGTGTAATCCCTTGTGATCTCTCGCACAATGTTATAGAGCTCCATAAGTTCCTCTACGGAGTTGAGGAGTATAACCCGTCCGAGACGGTACAGAATTTCAGTGCGGAGATAGAGTATATTACAGGTAAAGGCATAGAGGATGCCGAACTGGATTAAGGGAAAAGTTATGTGTGGAATAGTAGGATATGTAGGAAAAAATGAGGCTGCCCCGATTTTGTTGGACGGCCTCTCAAAACTTGAATACAGAGGTTATGACTCTGCGGGGATCGCCGTCTTAAACAACGGACAGATCAGTTCAAAAAAGGCTGCCGGAAAGCTTGAGGTATTAAACAACCTGACCCACGGCGGAGAGATGCTTCCGGGACACCTCGGAATCGGCCATACCAGATGGGCGACCCACGGAGCTCCGAGCGATATCAATGCTCATCCCCATCTCGACGAGAACGAGACTATCGCAGTTGTTCACAACGGGATCATAGAAAATTACATCAGCGCACGCGACAAGCTTATCAAAAAGGGATATAAGTTTGTCTCAGAGACAGACACAGAGGTTGTCGCAAAGATGCTTCACTATTATTACAAGGGCGATCCGCTCGAGGCTATTCGAAAGGTTATGCACCGAGTTGAGGGGTCATATGCCCTTGGAATCCTTTTTAAGGATCATCCCGGAAAGCTCTATGCGGTCAGAAAGGATTCTCCGCTTATAGTCGGAAAGGGTAATGGCGAGAATTTTATCGCGTCAGACGTGCCGGCAATCCTTAAATATACCAGGGATGTTTGCTATATCCAGAACGAGGAGATAAGCATCCTTGAGGACGGCAATATC
>CAJOQF010000038.1 GCA_905236295.1 uncultured Eubacterium sp.
TAAGGAATATCAGATTGTTTTTCTCGACCACATGATGCCCGAGATGGATGGTATAGAGACACTTGATGTTTTGAAAAAAGAGAGTTTATTGTCTGAAAATACGGCGGTGATAGCGCTTACGGCGAATGCCATAATCGGAGCCGAAGAACAGTACCGCGAAGCGGGATTTGACGGCTATATATCAAAGCCTATAGAGGTTGAACGACTTAAGGAGACCCTGCTTAAGTTTCTCAAATAAAGTACCGTTGCCTGGGGTGCTTTTTTCGCAAACTATTACGCTTCGCTTGCCTCTAGATAGAATACGGTTAAGGTTTGATCGACGTAGGGAATTACCCATAAGAATCCTATTCCGAAGGAGAGGATGCTTACAATGTAGAGCCCGATAAAACTGAGAAGCGTAAGAAAGAGTTTTCCCTTTCGTCCCCTTGTGAGATTTCTGCTGATCTTAAATGCCTGAGAGACGGTGCTGATCTTTATGTCTGCAAGCACAAGTATTACAAACAGGAAAGACAGTGAAATAATAATATAGGCGATCATCCCGGCGATATAAAGTACGATCATTGCCGCTAATACAGCGTTGGTTTTATAACCGGTCTCATAGAAACCGTAGCAAATGATAAAAGGCAACATACATCCCAGGGAGATGAACATTAAAATGAGTGATGCTCCGATATATGAAAACGGCTTGCCTCTAAATCCGTTCCAGATATCCCTTGAGACAATCTCCTCGCCCCTTGCTATTTTTAGATTGATGCTTGCGCGTCCTGCGTACATCAGTGATGAAAACAGATACATGAGGACAACTGCAACTATATTTATGAGCATACTCATCAGGCTGTTTACTTCCTGATAAAAGAAAGAGTAGATGATAAGTATTATAAGAAACGTCATTATCAGAGAGTAGACCAAAGGTCTGAAGTTGCCGAGGATATTGTATCTTGCCTTGGCTTTTATTTCTGCGATTGAATTCATTTTAAAATCTCCAATTTAGTTACTGTTGTTGCAATTGTGCAAGATAGGTGTCAAAGAGCTGCCTGTACGACTCCATAAAAGCATCAATACTTCCGAATTGATGGATGATGATTATAAATGAAATGACCGTGAGTATCACTCCGGCGATTATGCCAAGAAGACCGAGCGCGCATCCGACTTTTGCGGCGGGCTTTAGTTTTAATTCCTTACCTTTGGATATCAATGCAAATACGATCGCAAGACCGCCACAGATCAAAGAAATATATATAAGCCAGCAAAATATCAACGAGACGACACCGAGTATCATTGAGACTGTTGCGAACTGTTTCGACAACTGTGCTTTTAATTCTGTCATATCAAAACTCCTACATATTTATATAAGTCTTAAAATAGCTATCAAAAAATGTTACACAAAGGAGAATGAATTGTCAAGATACGGATTTGACATTGGAACGATAATAGTGTATATTACCTAAGTACGTCAAAAAATGATTTTGCACAATTGAAATTGACGGATTAACCGGTAATTATCATAGAAAAATTTGATTATGGGAGGACGCTTAAAATGGAGAAACTTATATTCACTTCTGAGTCAGTTACAGAAGGACATCCTGACAAAGTCTGCGATGCCGTATCTGATGCGATACTTGATGCATGCCTTAAGGAGGATCCGATGAGCCGTGTTGCCTGCGAGACAGCCAGTTGTACAGGATTCGTACTTGTAACAGGTGAGATCACCACAAAGGCAAAGCTTGATGTGCCTGCTATCGTTAGAAAGACCGTTACAGAGATCGGTTATGACGATGGAAAGAAGGGTATTGACGGAAACTCATGTGCAGTTATGGTAGCTCTTGATCAGCAGTCAGCTGATATCGCTATGGGTGTTGACAAGGCACTCGAGGCAAGAGAGAACCAGATGACAGACGAGCAGCTTGAGGCAATCGGTGCCGGAGATCAGGGAATGATGTTCGGATATGCAACAAACGAGACAGAGGAGTTCATGCCTTATCCGATCAGCCTTGCTCACAAGCTTGCGCTTCGCCTTACAAATGTTAGAAAAGACGGAACACTTCCTTACCTCAGACCGGATGGAAA
>CAJOQF010000039.1 GCA_905236295.1 uncultured Eubacterium sp.
CCTTCTGCTGTCTGTACTGCTGAAACGCCGTCTTCTGCGTTTGTTGATGCTCTGTCCAAGCCCTTGATCTGCTTGCGCATCTTCTCTGATATTGAAAGTCCTGCCGCATCGTCTGCTGCACGATTTATTCTATATCCACTTGAAAGTTTTTCTGTCGACTTAGCCTGTGCTGCTGTTGTTACTCCAAGAACTCTGTTAGCGTTAACTGCCTGCATGTTGTGTTGAACTACCATTGTACTCATAATATTTCCTCCTTGATATCCTTAATATCCTATTCTACAATACTCTTTTTGCTTTGCCTTAAGACTGATCCGGCTTTTACATCCTATTCTTATTAATACCGTTTACCTAAAGCTTCTGCGTTTACTATTTTTGTTTTCTTTTTGTGGTTCAACACTTTATTCCCTGCGTCCACCCTGACGTCCTGTCAAAGCCCGCCAAAAGTGTTAAACCTTATTATGATTTGTACTGGCCATGTTCAAATCTTGTTTGTTACACCATATATATCGGAGTGACTTTTAAATACTTAACCCCTTTTTTAATTTTTTTTGGAATTTTAACCAGGGCGCCAGAAATGCCGCCCTCTGTCCCAATTTTCGTTGGTAGAATTATAAAATTAAAAGGCTTCGGGATTCATAAAATCGAAAAAAATCGAATTGCAACTTGAATGTTGCCTGTGATGATGCCATGTGAGTTTTAAGAAGTTAACTCAGCATATAATTTTGACCTATCATCCATGATATTTTATTCTTCCCTGAACCTTAGCACAACTCCCTGTCGTACCGTTTGGATGCAACTCCCTGTCGCACCCCACTGCCGGAGCATCCTTGTCCGGCTTGCTGCGATTTCCTTATCACAGCTCTCAGGACTTCCTTATCCTAAGTTCACTTTAGGACCTCCTGTCCTAAATCTCATTGAAAGCTTCATGTCCTTATGCTTCTCTCATCATCCATAAGCATGACATTTCAAGCTTTACAACTCATATATCGAGTTTTATATAACATTACTTAACCCCTGCTTTACAATTTTTTCATTTTTTCATTTTTTTCGAATGAAAAAAAGATTTCTTAAAAACCCTGCCGGACAGCTCAGTTGCCCGGCAGGGTTTACATTACGGAAATATTCTCAAATGATCGGTTCCTTTAACCTGATCTATGAACTTATCCGCCTTACTCTTATAGAAAGTAATCTTTTCAGGCTTAAGTACGCCTCCACCGATTATCTCCCCATCTTCAACACTTCTATAGAAAGCCAGATTGGATTTCATATCGCGCTGTATATCATCGAGATTTTTGTAAGGAAGCTCGATGGAAATGCGTTTTGAGAAAGATCTTGCTATCTCATTGGATGTTGGACCATAAGGTTTGGCCACAGCATTTGTAGACTGAAGTCGTCTTTCCGTATTTATAAACGTACCGTCGGCATGTATAGGTGCAGGACCGGAGAGTACGATATCCGCCATCCTTGCCGCCTGTGTCATATGCGTATCGCATACCATAAGGAAATCGAGATCTTTTAAGTACTTCGGATCCGGATCTTCTCCTATTATTATAAGGCCTCTCACTCCTTCTAATACTTCCGGACCGTCCGTTATTCCAAGATAGATGAGTCCCTGCGAATTGTTCTCCGGCCGTAAAAGTACGATGCCGTCTCTCGGACTGCCGATATGTCCGCTTATTGCCGCAATCTCCGCAATTAATCTTGCACACTCCTCAGATACAATGTTTTGCTGATATACAAACATCGCCTTCTTTGCCCCGGCATAGAGGTTTGCAAGCTCCTGTGCCTCATCGGAAACTTTTACCCTCGATACGGATTTTTTAAATTCATCAAATCCTTCGAGTTTCTCAAGCTCATCGTCATCCTTCTCTTTAATGACCGCTTTTGCCATAGCCCGGAAGAAGTCTACGCTGTCGTCCACTTCTATTATACTGTGCGCAAATGCTATGTTTTGCGGCACCCTTCCTTTAGCGCAGACAAAGATAACCTTTGCGCCGTTCTTTGAGGCCTGCATAAGCTTCACTCTCATGATCGGATTCGCGTTGACATAGTAACCCGCAACGACGATCACCTCCGTTCCCAGAAGTTCATCCATAGTATTCATGGATGCGTCAACTCCGAACACTTCCTTTACGCCGTTTCTCCTGTTTGAGAACGAGAACACTTTTATACCGAATTTGTCCGCAATCGATTTGGCAACAAACGCTTCCTCGTTGGTTACGCGTCCGGAAATCGCAAGTGCCATAGCGTCATGACTGTATCTAGATATGATCGACATCATATTTCTGACCGTTATCATCATCGCTGCGTGATGTCCGGACTCCTCGAAAGTGCCATCCTTCTGTTTAATAAGAGAGCGTTTGATAATTCCCTCTCCGTTATCGGCACTGGAGAATCCGAATTTTCCGTTTGCGCAGAGCAAGCCTCTGTTCACCGCTCCGAATTTATCCGGTCGTGATTTTACAAGTCTGTCGTTATACACTTCGATAACCTGAGTACATCCGATTGAGCAGTGTGAACATACCGCCTTTATCTTTTCGGTTTTTTGCGGTATCTGCTTCTTCTGAGGCTGAACCTCCTGCAATGCTCCGGTCGGGCACATGGTCACGCACTGTCCGCACGAAATACATCCCGCCTCTGAGAGATTCTTGCGAAGAGCCGGAAGAACCACCGTGTCAAATCCTCTCTCAACAAATCCGAGTGCACCGACTCCCATGACCTGGTCGCAGACGCGCACGCAGAGTCCACAGAGAATACATTTATTAGGATCACGGATTATAAATCTGTCGCCGTTCTCCTCAGGGTGATCCTGAACCTCACCCATAAATCTCTCCGGTTCAACATTGTACTGATTTGCAAATTTTATCAGCTTGCATTCAAAGTAATCCTTACATCCGCACTCAAGGCATCGTGATGCATCTTCAATCGCCTGCTCCTTGGTATATCCCGGCGACTCAAGGAAGATGGTTCTTCTGACCTCCGGCGCCATCTCAAGTTTCTTAGGTCTGAACTGTCTCTCCCTGTCCTCAAAAGTCTCTTCCGTGATATCATCTCTTACAACATTGTATTCAGGCTCATACGGAATTATATCTCCCTTGAGATACGAGTTTACAACCTCGCTTCCCTTCTTTGCATCACCGATGGCTTCAACTGCGATCGAAACCTTGTCGTTTCCGCAGTCACCGCCGGCAAACACTCCCGGAATCTTTGTCATAAAGGTCTTCGGATCGTACATTATGGAATCCTTCTTTGTAAATTCCACACCGTCGATCCCCTCCGGGTTAACCTGCTGGCCTATCGCCATGATGATCATATCGACGTCGAGTTCTTCGGTCTTGCCCTCAACCGCATGCGGAGAACGTCTTCCGCTCTCATCAGGCTCTCCGAGTTCCATGACCTGAAGGGTCATTCCGCTGACCTCTCCGTTTTTGTTCTTGTGAATCTTTAGAGGGTTTCTCAGATTCTTAAATATTACACCCTCCTCCCCGGCTTCTTTTATCTCATCCGGGGCAGCCGGCATTTCATCCTTTGTACGGCGATAAATGTTGTAAACTTTTTCCGAACCGAATCGAACAGCTGAACGGCATGCGTCCATCGCGGTGTTACCTCCACCGATAACAGCAACTCTCTTGCCCATGAAGAAGGAAACATTTCGCTCTATATTCCCGAGGAACTCTATACCGCCGATAATACCCTTGGCGTCATCTCCCTCACAGTGAACTCCGGTTGACTTCCACGCACCGATCCCGAGACAGATGGCATCATATTTTCTCTGAAGGGATTCAAAAGAAATATCCTCTCCAACCCTTGTATTTGTGACAAGTTCAACACCCATCTCGCAGATAAAATCGATCTCCTGTTGAAGCACAGACTTCGGGAGTCTGTACTCGGGGATACCATAGCGAAGCATTCCTCCCGCATACGGCATTGACTCGTAAATAGTAACCGAATGACCGTATCTTGCAAGGAAATACGCCATCGAAAGTCCGTAAGGTCCTCCGCCGATCACCGCAACCTTCTTGCCGGTCGGCTTTTCGCACACAGGCAGAAATGCCTCATGCCCGTCATATACCGTATCCGCCGCTACTCTCTTTAACTCAACAATGCTTATAGGCTCATCCTGCAAACCGCGACGGCACGCTTTCTCGCACGGATGCGGGCAGACACGTCCTATCGAGCCCGGCAGAGGAATGTTTTCTTTTATAAGATCAAACGCTTCCCTGAAACGTCCCTCAGCGATAAGCCCGACATAGCCCTGGCAGTCAGTCTGTGCCGGACATGCCTTGGCACATGGCGGACGGCAGTCGCCCCGGTGATTGGAAAGAAGAAGTTCAAGATTTGTCTTTCTCGACTCAATCACTCTTTTTGATCTCGTGTTTACAACCATACCCGGCGCAACTTCAGTGGCGCAGGATTTAAGCAATTTCGGATTGCCCTCAACCTCAACCACGCATATTCCGCACGATCCGTAAATCTCGGTCCTCTCATCAAAGCAGAGAGTAGGTATCTCTATTCCGTTTTCTCTGGCGACCTCAAGTATAGTCTGCCCTCTGTGGCAGACCAGCTCTCTTCCGTCTATATTAATCTGTATCTTATCAACCATTCTCCCCACCTCCTATTCTACATTCACTGCCTGGAATTTGCAGTGTTCAGCACATTTACCGCACTTGATACACTTGTCATTGTCGATGACATGCTTTTGCTTAACCTTGCCCGATATAGCGTCGACCGGACAATTCTTTGCACAGAGCGTACATCCGACGCACTTGTCGGAAATCGAATAACTTATAAGTGCCTTACACGATTTGGCTGTACACTTGTGATTGTAAATGTGATCTTCGTACTCGTTTCTGAAATATCTGATGGTGGTGAGAACCGGATTTGGCGCAGTCTGACCAAGTCCGCACATAGCTCCGTCCCTGATCTTCATCGCAAGCTCCTCCAACAGTTCAATGTCACCCGGCTTGCCCTCTCCGTTTGTGATCCTCTCTAAGATCTCAAGCATTCTCTTTGTTCCGATACGACAATAATTGCATTTGCCGCAAGACTCATCCCTTGTAAAATCGAGGAAATATCTCGCCATATCTACCATGCAGGTAGTCTCATCCATTACGATCATACCACCCGATCCGACAATGGCTCCGGTTTTTCCGATCGACTCATAGTCAACGGGCGTATCGACAAGGCTTGCAGGAATACAACCGCCGGACGGTCCACCCATCTGGACAGCCTTGAACTCCTTGTCCTCCTTTATTCCTCCGCCCATCTTATATATTACTTCTTTTATAGGAAGACCCATCGGCACCTCTACAAGGCCGCCTTTTTTGATCTTTCCGGCAAGAGCGAACACCTTTGATCCGTTACTCTTTTGTGTTCCGCGAGCCGCAAACGCCTCGCCACCGTTTCTGATGATCCACGCAACGTTGGCATATGTTTCAACGTTATTGATATTAGTAGGCTTCTGCCAATATCCCTTCTGTGCCGGGAATGGCGGTTTCAGTCTCGGCATACCTCTCTCGCCCTCAAGCGAAGCGATGAGCGCCGTCTCCTCTCCGCAGACAAACGCTCCGGCTCCCGCCTTGATCCTGATGTCAAAATCAATATCGGTCCCGAATATACCTTTGCCGAGATATCCCTTCTTTCTCGCCTGCTCAAGCGCTATCTCAAGTCGGATGATCGCAAGCGGATACTCCGCTCTTACATAGATGACACCCTCGGTGGCACCCATGGCATAACCGCCGATTATCATGCCCTCAAGCACTGCATTCGGATCGCCCTCGAGAACCGAACGATCCATGAAAGCTCCCGGATCTCCCTCGTCGGCATTACATACAATATATTTTTCATCGGCATCATTCCGGCGCGCCGCATCCCACTTGAACCATGTCGGGAATCCCGCACCGCCTCGGCCTCTCAGACCCGATATCTTTATAACCTCGATAACCTCCTCCGGAGTCATCTTTGTAAGCGCCTTCTTCGCGGCCTTATATCCATCGCGCTTTACATATTCCTCGATGCGCTCAGGATTTATCACTCCGCAGTTTCTTAAGACTATCCTGTCCTGAGATGAAAGAATGGCAGCATCCTCATCGGATATAAGCATATCCTTTACAATATTTTTGTTCTTTAAATGTTCCTCAACAATTCTGTCAACATTTTCGGCGTACACCTTTACATACCGCGCCTCAAGCTCGCCCTCGTCGTTATATACATCGACGATCGGCTCAAGATAACAGGTACCTATACAACCTGTCTTGTCGAGTTTTACATCTTTCAGATCATTCTTTTTTATAAGCTCCTTTAAAGCTTCTTCCGTCTTTTTGGCGCCGCTGGCAATACCGCAGCTGCCCTGTCCTACAACTACTTTCATAAGCTGCTCCTTTCCTACGCCCGTTTTCTGATCTCTTCAAGCACTTCGACCACCGAATCTTTTGTAAGATTTCCGTAGGTTTCCTCACCATCAGCGCTCTTCACCATCATAACAGGTGCAAGCGAACAGCATCCCAGACATGCGACGTTGTTCAATGTAAATAATCCATCTTCAGTTGTCTCGCCGTCTTTGATTTTAAGATGATCGACAATGGCTTCCTCAATTCTGTCGGCGCCATTGACATGACATGCAGTTCCCTTGCAGAGCATAATAAGGTATTTGCCTACCGGTTCTAAGCGAAACTGTGCGTAGAATGTTGCAACTCCGTAGATCTTTGCCGGAAGAATTCCGGTCTTGGCTGAAATGTAATAGATCGCATCCTCAGAAAGATATCCGTATATCTCCTGTGCCTGCTGCAGGATCGTAATAAGTGACCCCGGCGTTTTCGCATACTTTTCAAGCGTCGGTGCCAAAGCCGTAAAATCCTGCTCGTCATACAAGTTGTTTACGTTTGCCATTATAACCCTCCTTTATAACTTGTCATCCGCACCATGCGGAGTTTAAGGAAAGACCGATACGATCAGTCTCCCCTTAACTTTACCATAAGTGCGAAAGCGTTCGCAAGTTTCTAGGAATGATCAACACGCGACGAACTGTACTTATATAAAAGCACGCCCGTAAACTCGATATGTATATGCCATGTGTCACTTGCAAACATATAGTATTTCATCTTGCATTATTTTATATAAGAACATATGCGGCTCGAGTGCTGCGCTACCTTCATCTCGCTGCGGTTTCCATATGTCCGCTCTCCGCCTCCATAAGTACGCCGTCGGTCTCCGAGCGGACAGGAAACTTGCGGGACTCAGTCGCTTGCAATCGTCTCGCCAGCATACGTCTTATATAAAACTATGTTTAGTAGTTGAGCACTTGTTTGCTGAACATCACATGGCATATACATATCTCGGAGGTTTACGGCTACGGACAACTGTCTAAAGACTTCGTTATCTAAAAATCGTTGCTCAAACAATTTCAAAACTCGAGTATATCCAGCGTTATTAGCGACTGGTTTAAACATATAAACGAGGTTGCCATAGCAACCTCGTTTATCACTGATTAAAAACTTCACTTCCTTATTATACCCTTCTCCGCTCGAACGCAGTATACTATTACTCACAATCCAGCCAGAATCCACGGTTTAATTAAGATTTGCTGAACTAGCATTCTACAATACTATTATTCTTTTGATCAAAAACAAGAAACATCTAAAGATGCACCATTGTTGTATTCATCATATTTAATACTGTAGGTTTCCTCCTCCTTGTTCCATGTTAGATTGTCATTTCTATACTCGCTGCTATAACCTTCTTTGGGCTCGCCTAGAACTTCCAAGAATAATAGACGCAATTCTTCAATATTTTTCGTATTCTCCGTAGCCAAACTTAGTGAAGAAAAATGCACATACCAACTAGCATTATACAATCCAGTATCATCAAAGGTAAATGTCATATCACCATACATATTATTGATTTCACATTTTTCTATGACATATTCTTCTAACTCAGGGTAGAATGGTTCCTCATTCTTTTTTATCCCTAGCGACTCGAACTTTGTTAGAATTTCATCTTTAGACATTCCGCTCCTTATCTCTGAAAATGGATACGGCAACTGATCATGGTAATCCGATCCACACGAGCAGAGTGATAGTGCCATTATCAACAACACTAATATACTAAAAATTCGTTTCATTACCAGATTCCTCCCTTACACTCACAAATAATACTATTTGCTTTTAAAGCTCCATTTATACTTAACTACTGTAATTATCTTTAGGTTCGTTCGTGTTCTTATCCAGTAATTCTTCTTCGGTAGATGATTGTTGCACTTTATATGAATTGATTCCAAGCAACTCATCTTTTTTCTTTCGATAGTCCTCTTCAGTTATCATGCCTTCATCTAACAATAACTTATACTCTTTCAACTCACTTGCAATGTTTGATTTCTTTTTCTTCTCTTTAGATATCTTTGTTTTTTTCTTTACATTATCAACTCTTTCTTTAATTCTTGATATGTATAATTTGGGGAAGAACAATATAAATACAATAATAATCGCCGTTACTATGATACCGACAACATGAACCTTTTTTTCTCTTTTCCAAGTATCATCCCCGTAGAAATAATCATGTTGCCATCCCGACTCATCTGTATATAGCTTTATACCATACCATTTGAGACTAATATCATCATGGGCCGGATACGTCTTTATTTCTTGCATTTTACCATCAAACCACATTTTATCTGAAGAATTACCATCTGAATGGAACGCATGGGAAAACATTATAAATCCCAATACAATGGCTATAATAGCTATAATATAATAAAGTCGTAATTTCTTTTTTTCCATCTTGTTTCTCCTAACATTTAGCGTATCAACAGTTCCAGTATAAAAGTGTTTTTCCAATTATAAGCCCTTCCTCTATAGTCTTTTTTCTGAATACTTCTCTTTTTTATATACTCCTGCGGATCTATCCTTTCCTTTACACTTTAGACAGCCATTCTTCTTTACAGTAAAAATTGTTTCTCCCCAGTTACATACAGCCTTGATTTTTTTTATTTGTCCATCCTGCAAAAGACAGCTAATTGAATAAATCGTATTTCTTAAATCGTCATCATAAATCATTGTATCATTATCTTCTATATTGATTACACATTGATGCTCATCATCGTAATACTTGTATTTCGGACCATAATATGTCCCTTTTATCTCCTCGTATGTCTTCTCTATTTCATCTATTGCCCCATTTATTTGCTCGTTGCACGTATTATTTGTATCCTCAGATAGCACTATTAGCTTTTGCAGTATATCCGAAAAAACTATGTAATTTTCACTATTATAGGAATCCATTATTCTGTTAAAAATCTCTTCTTTGTTTTCTACATATAATGAATGATCATCAAATACAGCTGCTGCGCCCTCTTCTACTGCTATATTCTCAGCTGCTTCCATATTAGAAGTCGACGTTCTTGTAAATCTAATTGTTTCCGAATCTGTAACATCAATCCATATTTTTGATACATCATCTTTTGAATAATGCAGCGTATATTTATTCCCTCCTTCTCTTGAACAATCTATCTCTATTATTCCGTTTCCACATGTATAAGTTCCAGACTCTGTTTCAATGTTTTCATATAATTTATTTTCCGGCTCCGGATTAGTAATCCATCCAACGCAAGTGGATACTGTGACATTTATCGGATCAACAAATGTTATCTCTTTTGTCGTGTATTTAAAATTCAACTCATTATCCGTAGTAACTATCCAAGCACAATATAACGTTTCTCCAGACGAATAATCCGTATAAAGATCTTGTGCAAATTTTTCATCTTCTTCATCTTTTGTATTCTCCAACATAGTGTTATTATCATTTACAAGAGTGGAATTGTCTCCCTCTCTCTGTTTTTCTGAACATCCACACAACAGAACAATGATAAACAACGCTACAAACATTAAAAAGATTTTTTTCATCATTCCTCATCCTCAATTCCTTAAATATCCTACAGTTCCCAATCTACCTTTCCTATCAACTCACTTGGACGACCGCACTCCGCCCCTTTGTATAACGGAGAGCGAACCAATCTATCTTTTCTAAGTTTTGCCATGGACTTTTTGGGAATCATCACCATTGTTGCAGAATAATTCTCCTTTATTAGATTTTTTTCTTGAAGCCTCAATATCATCCGGCATTCTTTTTCGTAATTCCATGCAAAATGTTTGGTAAAAATATCAGTATCATTAAGAATTTCTCTAGATACCGTAACATGTTCTTCCCTAATAGTTATCTTCACAGAATCCTTGTCACATTTATCAATATAAACAATATCCGACATAAACAACTCATACTGTTCTCTTTTTAATTCCTTTATTGCATTAAACTTGCCATCATTTCCAAAATTTCCAACAAAAACTTGCGAGTTCTCTAGAATATCGTTTATTACTCCCTTCGGAAACACAAGCGACGCTCCCTTTTTCCCTTTTTCATCGCTGTATAACATCCACATTGCAATATTCTCTTGCGTGGAGGTCGAAAAACAAGTCGCATATAATCTCCTATCAGCTAATATCCTTTTATCATCCGTATCATTCCAATTTGAACCATTAGTAAGGAATAGTTTGCCATAAAGGATAGTGCTTAAAGCTCTTTCCATTGAAGTGTATAGTCTATACTGAATGTGTGATCTTCCATTCTCCCTCAAAGCTTTTGCCAATGCCTTACTATTCTGTACACATTCTTTTAAATGAATCATTATAACTCCCCCGTTTCAAAAAGCAGACTTTTTGAAACAATTGGTGTATACTAAAAATTGTGAATAAACTGTGAAAAAATCAGTCAAGAACTAACTATTATTGTATTTCCCGGATAAAAAAAGAAATGGCTGATTATTTTTTGTACGTTTCTTATTGTCTACCATTTGACACGAAATTATCTGAACGACTTCAAAACAAAGATCGATTTTCTAACAACTCTATGTATTTACCAATTGCAGCAGGTCTAATCTTTACGCTCCATGCATCGCCTGTAAAAAGTTGTATGGCTCAGTCCCGAGAGTTTTGCCGCATCTCTTGATGAAAGCCTTCCGCTAATCCACATTGCATACGCAGTTTCAAACTTTTCCGAAGGCTCAATCCGCTTTCGTCCGAACTTTATTCCTCTACTTTTCGCGGCTGCTATCCCTTCCATCTGACGCTGTTTGATAAAAGCCCTTTCCGTCTCTGCAACATATGCAAGAATCTGAAGCACAAGATCTGAAATGAATACTCTTGTAAGCCCCTCTTTTTCCGCTGTCGTATTCAGGATTGGCATATCAAGCACCTCGATATTTGCACCTATATCCTTTGTGATCACACGCCACTGATTTAAGATCTCGCTGTAATTTCTCCCAAGCCTGTCAATGCTTTTTACAAATACTACATCCCCGCGTTTTATCTTTGTCATCAGTTTCTTGTACTCCGGTCTGGCAAAGTCTTTGCCGGATATTTTGTCAATAAAAATATTCTCCCTTTGCAATCCGCATTCAAGCAACGCATCCATTTGCCTGTCTGCCTTTTGTTCCTTTGTGGACACTCTTATATATCCATATTCCGTCATACATACCGCCTCCTTTATCTTGAACCAGTTATCCGATGTATTTTTCAAAATAAAGCAGACAATAAGAAAATGTAATTTTATGTACTTAAAATAAGTTCATTTTCGCATTCTATCACAAAACGAACTTAAAATGAACTTAAATTACATTTATATAACATTGTTTTTAATTCAAAATAATGATTGAGGTTATATTGTGGAAAAAGAAAAGCATCTCGGGCTTAGAATAGATTCCGAGACTCACAAGAAATTAAAAGAAATGTCTGAGTATGAAGGTCGCTCCATAAACGGAGAAATACTCTACCTTATACGCCAGGCCATAAAGAAATATGAAACTGAAAATAAATAGCCAGTAATGCATTTTACCTGCATTTCTCATGTGCTAACTAAACGTTTACATCTGCGAACATACGTTTGCATCCTTGGCTATCGTATGTTATACTTACTATAGGTGCTGTCACAGATGGTGCGGTTAGTTCCAAACTCCGAGAAGGTATTTAACCTTATCGAAAGGAGGACGTGCTTATGAGTGTAATTGATTTACTCTCTGTGTTAAGCTTTGGCTTGACATGTTTTATTGCCGGATTGAATTTCGGCAAAAGCACGAATGACCGTCACTCTCGCGACGATCATTCGTAAATACTAACACTATTTAGGAACTGACCGTTACCGGCAGCACCTTTTTTATATCTATAATCTAACATGTACGCCTTAAAATTTCAATTAAAATTTGTCTAAACCCTTCCCCATCTTATAATGTCACTTCAACAGACTCAGCGACCCGCAACACCGAACAGCGATAACCTCCGAGGACGGGAGATTGCGACAGTTTTGATCCGCCGA
>CAJOQF010000040.1 GCA_905236295.1 uncultured Eubacterium sp.
AAGCCGATGATCGCTATGCCGTTACATCCGAGCAACACTTACACCATCGAAGAGTTAAATAAAAACCTTATGGATATCCTCGACGACTGCGAGAAGAAAGCTCTCGTAAGCCTTGACGGAGCAGTTGATTTCAAACTCAAGGACAAGGTTAGAGACGGAAAGCTCTATGTGGAACAGGGTATTATCGCAGGATGTGCCGGCGGCGGTTTTGAAAATATCTGTGCTGCGGCTGATATCTTAAAGGGCAAGAGCATAGGAGCAGATGAGTTTACATTGAGTGTATATCCTGCAAGTATGCCGATTTATATGGAACTTGTTAAAAACGGTGCAGCTGCCACACTCATGGAAACAGGCGCTATAATGAAGACTGCTTTCTGTGGACCGTGTTTCGGTGCCGGAGACACCCCGGCAAACAACGGACTCTCTATCCGCCATTCCACAAGAAACTTCCCGAACCGCGAGGGCTCGAAGCTTCAGAACGGCCAGATCGCATCAGTTGCACTTATGGATGCGAGATCTATCGCAGCGACAGCAGCCAATAAGGGTATACTTACCGCGGCGACAGATGTTGACGCAAAGTTCACAAATCCGAAATATTTCTTTGATAAGAATATATATGCGAACCGCGTATTTGACAGTCACGGCGTTGCAGACGAGTCTGTTGAGATCAAGTTCGGTCCTAATATCAAGGACTGGCCGAAGATGAGTCCGCTTCCTCAGAATCTCGTTCTCAAGGTTGTATCTGAGATACATGATCCGGTTACGACCACTGATGAGCTTATCCCGTCAGGTGAGACGAGTTCATACCGTTCAAATCCGCTCGGACTTGCAGAGTTTACACTCTCAAGAAAAGATCCGGAGTACGTGGGACGCGCAAAAGAAGTTCAGAAAGCCCAGAAGGCTATCGAGGCAGACAGCTGTCCGGGCGAGGCATTGCCTGAGTTTAAGCCTGTGATAAACGCGATCAAAGAGGTTTATCCTGATGTCAGCAGAAAGAACATCGGTGTCGGAAGCACCATCTTTGCAGTTAAACCGGGTGACGGATCTGCCAGAGAGCAGGCTGCATCATGCCAGAAGGTTCTCGGAGGATGGGCAAATATCGCAAATGAATATGCGACAAAGAGATATCGCTCAACCCTTATAAACTGGGGTATGCTTCCGCTTATCATCCCTCAGGGTGAGCTTCCGTTTGCAAACGGCGATTATCTCTTCCTGCCGGATATAAAAGATACGATCGCAGAAAAGAAGAGTGAAGTCAAGGCGTTTGTAGTAAAGGACGGCTCAATGAAAGAATTTACTCTCACTCTTGGTGAGCTTACTGACGATGAGAGAGAGATCATACTTAAGGGTTGCCTGATCAACTTTAACAGGGTATAGGAGAGAAACATGTTAGAAACAGGAATAAAAGGAAAACAGGAACTCGTTGTAACACCGGAGCTTTCGGCTTCGGTTGCCGGCAGCGGCTTTGTGGATGTATATGCCACACCGATGCTTGTGGCGCTTGTCGAAAAGACTGCGGCTTTGAGCGTAAATGATGAGCTTGAAGAGGGCGTTACTACTGTCGGCACAAAGGTTGATATAAACCATACGGCAGCTACCCCAATCGGTATGAAGGTTCGCTGCGAGACAGAGCTTATAGAGATCGACAGAAAGAGATTTGTATTTAAGTTTACCGCCTATGATGAGGTGGGAGAGATCGGAAACGGAATCCATGAGAGATTTGCCGTAGATCAGAAAAAATTCCAGGAGAAAGCTGATAACAAAGGAAAATAACAGATGGATCAGGAACATTTAAAAGAAGACAACAGAAAAAAGAAACCGAATTGGGATATACGACCATATCTGGGGAAAGGTCTTACGGCGTTTTTCGTTATCGCTTTATCGATAATGCTCTTCTTTGTGTTCTATAAACCGGATGTGTTATCGGATGCTCTCCACAAAGTCGGTGTTGTGTTGCAGCCGATATTCTTCGGAATGGCGATGGCATACATCGTCAACCCGATAATGAGAAAAGTTGAGGCGAAAGCCTTCAAAAAGCGTCAGGGCAACTGCGAGGATGAAGAAAAACTCAGAAAAAAATGCAGGAAATTAGGCGTGCTTGCAGCTGTTTTGACGCTTATAGTTGTTATATTTGTCATCATACTGCTTGTCGTACCTCAGGTAATAAACAGCATCGAGACACTCGTAAAACAGTTCCCGTCTTACATCGAAAGCTTCAACAACTGGTACGGGGGATTGAAAAAAATCGATGCCCAGTGGGCAGTGTATCTGGATGAGGCGTTGACGACAATCAAGGAAACCCTTATTAACTGGATAAATGACAATGTCCTTGGACAGATGGACAAGATAATCCAGAATGTGACAAGCGGACTTGTCACCATACTGCGCACGGCGCTCAATTTTATAATCGGTATAGCGGTGTGCGTATATATCCTCGCTACGAAGGATAAGTTAAAAGCCCAGACAAAGAAGTTTGTCTACTCGCTTTTTAAACCTAAGCATGCGAACTGGCTTGTAAATACGATGAGAAAGAGCGATATCATCTTCGGCGGTTTTATAATCGGCAAGATCATCGACTCTATCATAATAGGAATAATCTGTTTCCTCTTCTGTCTCGTTACAGGCATGCCTTATGCGGCGCTGGTTGGCGTTATCGTCGGGGTTACCAACGTAATTCCGTTCTTCGGACCGTTTATAGGAGCGATACCCTGTTCACTCTTGATCCTTATCATTGATCCGAAACGCGCGCTTGTATTTGTAATATTTATCATAGTTTTGCAGCAGATAGACGGAAACATTATCGGACCAAAGATACTCGGGGACAAGTTGAAACTGTCTATGTTCTGGGTCCTCTTTGCCATACTTGTATTTGGCGGATTGTTCGGCATAGGCGGAGTTGTGCTCGGATGTCCGATATTTGGTATAATATACTTTGTAGTTCAGGAGATACAGCGTGCACTCCTTACGAAGCGTGGCCTGAAATACAAGGAGAGTTGCTTTGAAAATCTGGATCACATAGATGAAGAGACGAAAGAGATGATATATCATGAGTCGGAAGGCTATGTGAGAAAACCTATAGATAAAAACCAATAATTTTTTCGGGAAGAATAGCTCGAATCATTGAGGTGAAAAAGTTTTGGATAGATACGAATTAAAACTAAAATTAGATCAGATCGATGAGCTGATAAAAGCACAAAGCTATACTGACGCGATTGAGATAGCCGACCAGATCAACTGGCGCAAGCTCAAAAACGTAAACACTCTCACAAAGCTCGGCAATCTCTACGCATCTGCTCAGAAATACGACAAGGCGATAGATGTGTTGCTCCACGCTTACGACAGAGCGCCGGTCGGAAAGAGTATAGTGTACAGACTCACCGAGATATCGATTGAGGCAGGACGATTAAACGACTCAAAAGAATTCTTTAACGAGTATGTACAGCTTGCACCGAATGATCCGGGCAGATACGTACTAAAGTATAAGATAGCCAAGGCGATAGGTGCTCCTATCTCAGAGCAGGTCGAGGTGCTTGAGGCGCTAAAAGAGACCGATTACAGCGAAAAATGGGCGTATGAGCTGGCGTATCTGTACTATAAAATGGGCAGAAAAGACGACTGTATAGAGCTCTGCGACGAGATAGTCCTCTGGTTCGGAGACGGTGAGTACGTTGAAAAGGCTCTTGAGCTCAAGATGCT
>CAJOQF010000041.1 GCA_905236295.1 uncultured Eubacterium sp.
CTTACGATACGACGACATTTACGATCGATACCTCGAAATTTGAGTTTGAAAATATTCCGGAGGGTATGACTATAGAGCCCGGACAGGACACGGTAAAGATCACCTTACAGGGCGAAGAGGAGGCGATCGCAGCGCTCAGGGAGTCCGACATTACAGGACGGATAGACTGCGCGGACGCAGATGCAGAGACCAAGCGGCTTACGATTGAGTTGGATGAATTGCCGGAGGGTATAGTTTTGCCTTATGAGGTGAGCATCAAGGTGGTGGTTTCTCTGCCGGAAGAAGATTCCGAAGAGAAGACCGAGACAACACAGGATAATGAGGAGTAGTTTTGTGCATAGGGGATTATTGTTGCACGAGGTGAATAAATATGGTTTCAGAAAAGATTAAAGTTACTAATCCGGCAGGATTCAATATGAGAGCCGCCGGAATGCTCTGTGAGGAAGCGGTCAAATACACCTCACATATAGAGATAAGAAAAGGAGACAGCTCATACAACGCCAAAAGCATGTTAAGTGTTTTGGGATCCGGAGTGAGAAACGGATATGAAATAGAGATCGTATGTGACGGTGATGATGAAAAAGAGGCGCTCGCCGGCGTGTGCAATCTTATCGCTTCGGGATTCTGATTATAAGAGAGATTCATTGAAAAAGTGTTATGAAAGAAAAAGCAGCATTTAAAAGTATACTCATCCACGCGGCGAATCTCGCCATACTGGTCGTACAGGCGATAACTTTTGCCTATATATGGTATACGTTTTATCAACCTCTTATGAGGGAAGTTTATTTTGCGAGAGGAAACTACGCAGTCATCGGACTGTATGTGCTTATTATGTTCTTCTTTACCAAGGTGTTGGGAGGATACAGAATAGGCTATCTGCGAATTGCAGAAGTATTGTTGGGACAGATCATATCCATTATTCTGGGTAATTTTGTGGCATACTTCCTGGTCTGTCTGGTAGTGGTAAAATATGTCTGGGTTGTGCCGCTTTTGGTGATAGCCCTGATACAGATAGGATTTGTTATACCGTGGGTGATCATATTCAGGCGGATGTATGTGAGAATGTACCCTGCCAGCAAAATGATAGTTGTCTACGGAGAATATTCCCCTGTAAATCTTATTAAAAAGATCAATTCAAGAACAGAGAAATACAATATCTGTGCATCGATAAGTTATCATGAGGGCTTCGATAAGCTCTGCGATGCGATGACGAGATACGAGGCGGTTGTGCTCTGTGATCTGCCGACAAGCGTGAGAAACCAGATCCTAAAATTCTGTTATCACAAGTCGCTTCGCACATACATCACGCCGAAGTTATCAGATATTATCATCACCGGTGCATCAAAGATCCACATGTTCGACAGTCCGCTCTACCTCACCGGCAACAGCGGACTGTCGTGGGGACAGCGGTTTACGAAGCGTGCTCTTGATATCGTGGTTGCGAGCGTTTCGCTTGCGATCTGTTCTCCGTTCTTTTTGATAACGGCTATCTGTATCAAGATGTACGATCACGGTCCGATCTTTTACAAGCAGACAAGAGTTACGATCAATCACAGAGAGTTTCAGATAATCAAGTTCAGAAGTATGAAGGTCACATCCGAGGCGGAGAGCGGAGCGCGTCTTGCGGCTAAGGATGACGACAGGGTCACTCCGATCGGAAAGCTTATCAGAAGCATCCATTTCGACGAGATACCGCAGCTTCTTAATATATTAAAGGGTGAGATGTCATTTGTCGGACCGCGCCCGGAGAGACCTGAGATCGGTGAGGAATATGAAAAGATCATTCCGGAGTTTTCGTTCAGGCTCAAGGTAAAAGCCGGACTTACCGGCTATGCGCAGGTCTACGGCAAGTACAATACGACCCCGTACGACAAACTGAAACTTGATCTTACATACATCGAGAACTATTCGTTCTGGATGGACATTAAGCTCATACTTATGACGGTCAAGGTAATTTTCAAAAGGGGAAATTCCGAGGGTGTCAACGCGGATCAGAAGACCGCGCTCATAAAGGATGGAGACGAATCATTCTTAAAAGCTCTTGAGTTGACCCGGAATGACCGCAGTGAGTGAGGATACAAAAATGGAAGAAAAGAATCCTTCAATAAGCGTTATAATGCCGGTGTACAAAGTTGAGGACTGCGTCGCGGCATCAATTGAGTGTATTATCTCCCAGACCTTTACGGACTGGGAGCTTTTTGCGGTTGACGACGGATCACCGGACAGGAGCGGTGAGATATGTGACGGGTATGCCGCAAAGGATGAGCGCATACATGTCATACACAAGGAAAACGGCGGGGCAGCGCGCGCGCGAAACGCGGCGCTTAAGGAGGCAAAAGGAGACTACATATTCTTTATGGACTCGGATGACCTCGCGCCGACGGATATGCTTGAAAAAATGTATGCGGCGATAAAAGGTGCCGATGCGCCGCTTTTGGTGGCTGGTTTCTTCATAGATACCTATTATTCGGATACAGAGTATATGACGCAGGAGATAAAGGTTCCCTCCGGAATCTATGACAGACAAAGCTTCAGGGAATATGCGTACGAGCTCTTTGACAGAAATATGCTCTACACCCCTTGGAACAAGATGTACAGTCGCAAATATCTCTCCGAGAACGGGATTGAGTTTCCGGATCTGGACTGGGGAGAGGACTTTCCGTTCAACCTCAGTGTCATAAGGGATATCGACAAGGTCTGTGTGCTCGGTGAAGCGTACTATCATTATATCAGGAGACGCTCGGAGTCAGAGACGGCCAAGTACATTCCCGATATGTATGAGATAAGGGAGACAGAGCATGACTGGATGGAAGAAATCTACGAGTACTGGGGCGTAAATGATGAGCATTCGGTCGAGTTTGTTGCCAGGCGTTATATTGAGAGGCTTGTGGGCTGTATAGAGAATGTGACAAATCCCAGCTGCACCCTCTCCAAAACAGAGGCAAAACTTGCGATAAGAGACATGATAAATACCGACAGATGTGCGTGGGCACTCGCTCATGCAAAGCCCAGATCGCGTATGATGAAGATGATGCTTCGCCCGGTCGCAAACCAAAATGTCGATGCGTGCTATCGCGAGGGCAATCTCATATCGAGGGTGAAGACTCGAAACGGCAAGCTTTTCGCAAAACTTAAGGCAAATCGATAGACATAAAAATTTAGATATTTTTCATTGACTTGAATGGTGAAGATAAGTACAATGTTTTTTATTGTTAATTTATTTTAACCGGCGATTTATATGATGAGTGTTAATATGGATGAGTTTTCCGTCGTCATAGTGGCGGCGGGCAGGGGAAGCCGCATGGGAACTGATATCCCGAAGCAGTTTTTGCTTGTGGACGGTAAACCTCTTTTGTGTTACAGTATAAAAGCGTTTGACTTGGCGGGGATTTCCGAGGTTATTTTAGTCACATCAAAGGACTACATAAGCTACTGCGAGGAGATGATCCCAAAGTACGGGCTTAACAATGTAAAGTCCGTTGTGGAAGGCGGAGATACGCGCTATGAGTCGGTTTATGCCGGGTTAAAGAACGCGACC
>CAJOQF010000042.1 GCA_905236295.1 uncultured Eubacterium sp.
GCGATACAACAGTAGTAGTTAATACAGAAAGCCTTTATCACGATGAGTTATTCAATTTTGTCGAAAGAAGACTTGAACGTTATGGCGAATTTCAATCATATTAGGGGGAATTAATATGGATGCAGAGAGTATAAAAAAGGATGTTACTAGAATATTGATCAATAAAATGGGGGTAAGTAAAGAAACTTTGGAAATAATGCCAAACGACATGAGTATATTGGATGGTGAAGTTGGATTAAAACCAAGGGATTTGATTACTCTGTTTTTTGATTTACAAGAGAAATATGGGATTTTGTTTGATGAACAGGATATTATTGGCAGACGTTTTGATCGGATAGATAATATCGTAGAATCAATTATGGAAAAATGTATGGGAATGGAGCAGTGAGTTGAATGAGGACTGATTCAAAAATTGGTATTTTTGATACATCGATATCAAGAGAATATAGTACTTTTGCGATTGTTGAAACTAATATCAATATGATGAGTCCTACACATGGAGATATTTGTACGAGTATACTAAACAAAAACATGAAATCCGCTCAAGTATTTAATATAAAAACACTTGATGATAAAGGTTTTGGGCTTGTAGATAATCTTTCAAATTATTTAGAACAAGGTGTTAATAATAGTATTTGTATAATTAATATGAGCTTTGGCACAATCAATTTTTTGGATAAATTCTATATAAAAAAAACCATCAATCATTATGCAAATAAAGGCATCATCATAATTGCAGCCACATCTAACGATGGTTACATTGCCTACCCGGCATCTCTCTCAAATGTAATAAGCGTGGCGGCAGGGGATAGGTTAGAAATTGACCACGATATGCAACTTCAAAAGGGAATAGATTTTATTGCGCCTTCGGATCATGAGATCACAATTGAAGGTGCAACTTTTCGTTTAGGAAAGAGCAACAGCTATGCTGCACCGTATGTGACGGCCATGGTTGGCAACCTAATCAATGAAAAAGGGATGATGACCATTGATGAAATACGGAGAACATTGGCTCCAGAGGGAACGATTTTCATATATTCTCCGGATTGGATAGAAAAAGCATGGATATCTCCAGAATATAGAAAAAGAGATACTGATTTCTATTTTGACGAAGATGAAAGAAACCTGCAGTTCTGCATGGATGAAATAGACACATTGATATTGTGCACTCGAAGCGAAATGGAGAGATATGGAGATTTAGAAAAGCACATAGTATATCTCGGAGATGATTACATCAGACCGTCATGCGATAGGAAACGTTACTGGAATAAAAAGATGCGCCTGGAACAAATCATGTCATCAAAAGAGAAAGAAAATGTGCTCGACATTCCTATTATATGCTGTGTATTTAGCAGTGAAACAGATATTATAAAGACATTGTGTGAACTTAAAAGGCTGTTTGCTGATGATGGATACAATGCCTTTACGGGATGCTCACATGTCGATAGCCCATTATATGATCTAGAGTACCTGCCATGCGAATCAGATATTCAGAACAAGCTGGAGGATTTTATATATTGGCAGACTTATTATCAGCAATCTGATCTTATCTTGATAGGAACAGAGTATGTGGAGGATGGATTGCCTTTTTCCGGGAATCCTGCTGATATGGTGGTCACTTTTAAGTATGCGGATGATCGACTGAGGGTTGGAATCAGTATTGATGGAGGTGCTTCGGTAGAAAAAGCATATTCAATCAGTAATACAAATACAATTAAGGAAATCTATCATAGCATCGTCATGTGTTTCGATAAGAAAGAAGATGAGTAGATGGAATCTGAGATGACTGATAGGCAGGCCGTTCAAAAACTGATCGGACTGCTTGCAAAATATAAAGTCATTATATGCATAATAATTGGTACACTATTGGTCACTACAGTACTTAATCTTTGCATTCCGCTGATCAGTAGAAGAATCATGGATGAGGGATTTATTGGTGGAAACCGTCCTATTCTTGTAAGGCTGGTAGTGGCATCATTCTTGTTATTCGCAGTAATTACTGCATTGAATCTGCTGGTAGAAAAACTCCGCATCAACATAGCTGCGAAGATACAGTATAAGCTGAATGAAGAAGCGTTTAGACACCTGATGCAGGTCCAGATAGGGTATTATGATAAGAGAAATTATGCGGAAACCTTCAGTAATCTGAATATGGACATCTCCAATATAACATCCATCGCGGATGAGGGGATGTTCTTTGTAGTTACTCAGATATTCAGCATCATAGGCGGAATTGTAGGGCTTTTTATACTGGACTATCGGATGACAATCATTGTCCTGCTGATCATCCCGGTTAAATATGCTGTGATGAAGTACTTCGCAAAGAAGAGAAAGAATGTAATGGAC
>CAJOQF010000043.1 GCA_905236295.1 uncultured Eubacterium sp.
AGTCCATAAGGAATACTGTCGGATTTACACCCTGCCACAGAAGATGACTCGGATCATAGTTTATTCCCAGCGTTTCCCTGTTATCAAATACTTCGAACAGTTTCTTTGCACTGTAGTAATCGTAGGCAATCTCTGTCGGATGAACCTCGAGCGCAAACTTAACTCCGCACGCATCAAACTCGTCAAATATCGGAGTCCAGAGATCCTTGATCTTCTGATAGCCGCTTTCTATCTGCTCCTCCGTTGTCTGTGGGAAAGAATACCACATTTTCCAGATAGGCGAACCCATAAATCCGGTCACGACCCTGATCCCCATGTTCTTTGCAGCCTGAGCCGCATATTTCATCTGCTGTATGCCCCATGCCCGGATCTCCTCCGGTTTCCCCGCAAGTGCGGACGGAGCGAATCCGTCAAGACGCACATCCCAGTCATCTCCCACGCACTGCCCTGGAAGATGAGCTGCGATCGCCCAGCTCTTGAGATTATGTGTCTCGAGTATTTCCTTTACCTGAGCAACATAATTCATATCCTTTGCTGCTTTTTCAACGTCAATATGTCCCCAGCAAGCAAGCTCGAGGCCTTCATATCCCATGCTCTTTGCGAGTATGCAAATCTCGTCAAGTGTGAGATCCGCCCACTGTGCAGTCATAAGAGTAACCGGTCTTGTCATATTTCTCTACCTCCTACCCAGATCTACCCAGATATTATTATTGTTACTGCTTGCAAGGCAAGCTTCCACAAAAGCTAGGCCTTCCGCTCCATCGGATACTGTCGGGTAGTCTATCATATTCTCATTAAATGTTCCTTCAAGTTTTGCGTTCACACAGTCTATATAATTGCTGTAAAGATTACTCATAGATTCAAGCCATCCTTCCGTATGTCCCGCCGGAAGTCTGTCATATTTTGCAGCACTCTCCGGAATGCCGGGATATCCGCGATGGAGTATCTTTATATTTCCATCCTCATCTATGATCGTAAACTCCTCACACTTTTCCTGTTCCCAGCGTATCGTTCCTTTGCTCCCGTGAATGCGAACCTTTAAACTGTTGTCGGAGCCCATAGCCACCTGCGATGTCCAATATAAACCGGTCGCACCTCCTTCAAATTCAACCATCACCGAATCGTTGTCATCGAGGATCCGTCCCGGAACGATCTTGTCAAGTTTTGCAAGCACCCTCTTTATCTTGAGCCCTGTCATGGTTGCGACGATATTCTCCACATGTGTTCCAAGATCTCCGAGACAGTTTACACCTCCCGAGAGTTTCGGATCACATCGCCACTCGCCCTGTTTGCCGCCTGTGTCTCCTTCCTTTGCAAGCCATCCCTGCGGATACTCGGCCATGACTACACGAACATCCCCTATAGTTCCGTTCTTTATAAACTGGCGGATGCCCTTTGCAGTCACATGACCTGTATAGGTATAGGTAACCATAAAAAGCAGGTCTTTCTCTTTTGCCAGTTTTTCAAGCTCTTCGGCCTGGTCAAGAGATATGGTTACCGGTTTGTCGCACACAACATTTATACCTGCTTCCAAAAAGCATCTACAGATATCATAATGAGTTACGTTTGGTGTTACGACAACCACAAAATCTATGCCATCCTCTCTTTCGCTCTCCTTTGCTGCCATCTGTTTGTAATCCGCATAGCATCTGGACGGATCAAGATGGAGAATCTCTGCCATCTCAGCACTCTTTTCAGCACTTCTAGAAAATGCACCTGCTACCAATTTTGCCTTACCGTCGATATTGATGGATCTGCGGTGAGCATCTCCTATAAAAGCGCCGGGACCACCCCCGACCATGCCGTATGATAAAACTTTTGCCATTTTTCCTCCTTCTGACAAGGTCAGTCAATGCCCATAAGAAGATTCATCACATACATCTCAAGTCCTTCAAAGTCCATTTTCTCAACACACTTCTTTTGGAAGTCGTAATCAAATTTGGCAACCTTGTCCTCGAGTGCCTGAACGATCTTCAAGCTGTTTTCAAGATGCTTGTAGCTGTCCTCGTCGGAGGTGGTGCGCATAGCCTTTACGTCAAGTCCCACATACTCGCCGTTATCACCGAACCCGCTCTCAACGAGAACCTTAACCTGATTGAATGCCTGGCGAAGATTCTCCACGCCGAAAGATTTGTCCTGGTCGTATTTAATACCATTCTGGTCGTTTAAGTGAACACCCCAGAGCTTGCCCATCGCAAGTGCAAATCCCATCTCATGCGAAGGATCAAGACCCGCAAGGATCGCGTGAGCGGACTCGAGAAGCGCTCCGACACGGCTCGGATCCTTTGTGGCAGAAGATACGCCCATAACATGTCCTAGCGTCCCGCAGATACTTCTGTCGATTGGCTCATTCGGCTTAGGCTCGATCATGATCTTGATGTTTGAATCGTAGTCAAGCATTTTGTCGATAGCTTCAATGAGTTTCTGTGTCGCCCATACCGGAGACTTTGACTCAGCGCAGAGGGTACCCTCTCTTGCGAGCCAGAGAACGATTTTCTTTGCTCCGAGCTCATTCGCGATATCTATTGAGCGATATGCTCTCCACATGGCAAACTCTCTGTCTTTCTCGCTTGTTGACATAAATCCGCCATCCTTTGTGTGCGGATCCATCCAGAGACGTGGTGCGACAAACTCTGCCTCAAGGTTGTACTTGTCGAGAAGCGCTTTAACCTTTCTCGCCTCAGCCTTAATCTCATCCTCTGTAAGCTCGTTCATATTCGGAACTGCATCATCATCATGAAACTGGATTGCAGAAAATCCCATCTCTGCA
>CAJOQF010000044.1 GCA_905236295.1 uncultured Eubacterium sp.
GACAGGGATATTGTTATGAGACTAGGAGGAGATGAGTTTGCACTGTATCTTTCGGGCGTAAATGATGAGGTGGTCGCCAGAAAAGCTCTTGACCGATTTGTGGATGATCTGGCTTCGGTAAGGCTTAAGAGTGTGAATGAGGAAGTGATCACTGTAAGTATCGGGGCAACATTTTTTGTCAAGGGTCTGGGACAGACTTTTGATAATCTATATAAGCGCGCGGATGAAGGTATGTACGAGAGCAAAAAGTCTGAGGGATTTACGATAACGTTCAAGTAGTACGTTTTAGGAATATCGGGAGAAATATATGAGATTTTTTAAAGATGGATCAAAGCAAATTTCATCGCTGATACTTGTTTTTGTAAGTATTATAATGTTGACTGTTCCAGCGACGGTATTTGCCTCTGATGCGAATAAAAAAACTGATATTTCCGACAGAGTATTGGGTGTGGGCGACACGATAAAAGTCGGTATGATGTATGAGGAAGGCATAGGTACAGATTCCGAGGATTACTATGACTCCTGGGAATACAAGTATCTGCAAAAACTCGCTTCAATAGGTGGATGGTCATACGAGTATGTTTTCGACACCTATCCCAATTTGTATAAAATGCTCCTTGATGGGGAGCTGGATATGATGGGAAATGTTCTCTACTCGCGTGAGACCCTCGAAAATATGGCGTATGTGGAACTCCCTGAAGGGACGGAGACCTTCTATATTTATATCAAAGACGACGGGAAGAACATGGCGGGAGATCTCAGCATCTTAAAAGGCAAGAAGATCGGGCTTATCAATGATCCCGCACAGATTCGCATGGCAAACAGTTTTATTGAGAATAGAAATGCCGAATGTGAATTTGTACCGATAGACGGCTTTTCGGAGCTTAGGAGACAGCTCGATGAGGGAGAGGTTTTCGGTGCAGTCTATGCCGACCTGCCCGAAGGTGGAGAAAACAGATATATCCCGATCGCAACGATCGGAGTCGCCCCGTTTTATTTTGTAGTAGAAAAAAACAATAAAAAACTGCTGGATTCTTTGAACACTTCAATGAGTATGCTTATCAGTCAGGAGCCTTACTATTATGAAATGCTCTACACTGAGGAGAAAAAGGATGCAAAAAAGTCGACGCCCCTTTCGTTTGTCGAGTCAGAGTGGCTGTCGGAACATAACAACACCGTAAATGTAGGCTATATAAAGCATATGCTTCCCTATTCGGATGAGGGCTCAGACGGAAAACCTGTAGGCGTGATCCGGAATCTTTTAGACAGCCTTACAAGGGAGTATGGGATTAAGTTCAACTGTACTGCATATGACAATATTTCCGATGCGACAAAAGACAACGCAAACGGAACCGTCGATATGATATTCCCGATGTATACGGATTACAAGCTGTTGGATGGATTGGGTATAGTTCCTACGGATTCGCTTACAACTACCACCATAAATGCTGTTTATTATGAAACTGCTATTGAAGATATAGGAAAGGTCATAGCGGTCTGTGTTTCCGACTCAATACAGGACGGCTATGTTAAACTTGCATATCCGGATGCAAAATACATAGAGTATTCTACTATAGAAGAGTGCATAAATGCAGTTTTGGAGAAAAAGGCAGACAGCACGTTTTTTGAGAGCTCAAAGATAAATGAGATCAAGGGGTACAAGGCGACAGAGAAGCTTCAACTCCTTGCGGATCTTGATACGGTGGGGATCTGCTGTCATGTTTCAATAGAAAACAGAGCACTTGTCTCTATTATTAATAAGGGGATTTCACGTTCCTCGGAATCTATAAATGGCTTTACGATGGCGGAGTCCATTACGGAAAACAAGAGCATCACAATGACCAACTTTATGAGAGAGTACTGGTGGATCGTTCTTGTGATGATCATTGTAGTTATCTCACTCATAGTGTGGGTCTTCATTTCAAGAAAGTCCAGAAGAAAATTCCAGCTTATGTCCGAGACAGATGCCCTCACCGGTTTGAGAAACCGGGGAAGCGGTGAGATGATGATAAGCAGGCTTATAAAAAACGGACAGGAAGGTATGTTTTGCATAATGGATGCAGACAACTTCAAGGCATACAATGATATTTACGGGCATGACATCGGAGATCTGGTCATCAAGACCATAGCCGAGTGCATGGCGAAGTCGTTCAGAGGCGGAGACAGAGACATAATAATCCGATTGGGAGGAGATGAGTTCGCCGTATATATTAAGGGAGTGACTAACGAAAAGGACGGCCACAGGATACTCGAGAGATTTGTGGATATCATATCAAATTACGGTTTGGAGGAGATTGACTATACCACGATCAACATGAGTATCGGAGCAACCTTTTACATAAACGGATCGGTTGACACATTCGACAAACTATACAAAAGAGCTGATGAAGCTATGTATGAGAGCAAAAAGCATGATGGCTTCTGGATCACAATAAAATAAACTGGTCACTATGCTTGTCGAAGTGAAAAGAGAGAAAGAACATCCGGTCACTGGGCTTGTCGAAGTGACTTTATCTGAAAGGGGAGGATTCCTTGCAAGACGCAAAGAACCCTCTCTTTTCTTAAACTTTTTTATTTTGATGTTGACAAAGATAAACGGTCGTGCTATCTTATGTATGTAGATATTAGCACTCTGACGAGTTGAGTGCTAACAGAGAAGGATGCGGGGGCGTTTTTGAAACAGGGGTGAGTGAGTGGATAATTTAGACGAAAGAAAAGTAAAAATATTAAACACAATAATCAGAAATTACCTCGAAACCGGAGAGCCGGTAGGATCGAGGACAATATCGAAATGCGAGGATATCTCATTGAGCTCCGCAACTATCAGAAACGAGATGTCGGATCTCGAGGAGATGGGATACATCATTCAGCCGCACACATCGGCAGGACGTATTCCTTCCGATAAGGGATACAGATTCTACGTCGACCAGCTTATGCAGGAAAAGGACAAGGAAATTCAGGAAATGAAGGAACTTGTCATTGAGCAGACTGAAAAGACTGATCAGGTACTAAAGACAGTTGCAAAGCTTCTTGCAAACAATACGAATTACACCTCGCTTATCACTGCGCCGGCAAGACGCAAAAACAGCGTAAAGTTTATTCAGCTTTCCATGGTCGAGGAAGACCAGCTTCTTGCGGTTGTAGTTTTGGATGGAAATATTGTAAGAAACAAGATGATAGATATAGAAGAGCCGCTTGACAATGAACAGATGTTAAAGCTCAATATGCTTTTAAACACTTCATTGAACGGGCTGTCACCTGAGGAGATCAATCTAAATGTCATTGCTCAGATAAAGGCGAAGGCGAGGATTCATTCCGAGGTCATAAACAGTGTGCTCGACGCTGTTTCCGAGACGATAAACGAGGACAGGGATTTGGAGATCTACACCAGCGGAGCGACAAACATATTCAAGTATCCCGAGCTTTCGGATTCGTCAAAGGCAGCAGAACTCCTCACTACTATAGAGGAAAAGCACGAACTTGAGGCTTTGATATCCGCCGGTGATGAGGACATGGGCATAAAGGTCTATATCGGTGATGAATCGCCGATCGAGAATATGAAGGATTGCTCTATAGTCACTGCGACCTACAAGATAGGCGAGGATATGACCGGTACGGTGGGCATCATCGGACCGAAGCGCATGGATTACGAAAATGTCGTAGACAACCTGAAACAGCTTAAGACAAGAATGAAAGATATATTTGACAAGGACGGATAAATACGGAGGTAGAAATGGCAAAAGAAAAGTTGGAAGAGAATTTTGAAACTGAAAATAAAGCAGATGCTGAGGTGAATGCGGACGCAGAGCAGAATGCGGACGCTGAGCAGAACATGGACGCTGAGCAGAACATGGACGCTGAGCCTGTCGAAGCCTCAACTGATTCGGAAGATGCGGACGCTGAGGCTGCCGAAGTGTCAGAAGAGGAGGCAACACAGGACGCTGGGTCTGTTGAAGCATCAGAAGAGTCAGATGATGACTCGGATAAAAAATCTTCAAAGAAGACAAAGAAGAAGAAATCAAAAGAGCAGGAAAAAATAGAAGAACTCGAAGACAGGGTAAAACGCCAGATGGCAGAGTTCGAAAATTTCCGCAAGAGAACCGAGAAGGAGAAAACCCAGAAGTTTGATATGGGGGTGGCAAGTGCCGTAGAAAAGATTCTTCCGGTTGTAGATAACTTTGAGCGTGGACTTGCAGCCTTGAGCGAGGAGGAGAAGAAAGATCCTTTCGCCGAGGGCATGGAAAAGATCTACAAACAGCTTATCGATACTCTCACAGAGATCGGAGTTGAGCCGATAGAGGCACAGGGAGCTGAGTTTGATCCTGAACTACACAACGCTGTTATGCACATAGAGGATGATTCACTGGGCGAGAACGTTGTGGCGCAGGAGCTTCAAAAAGGATACAGGTATCACGACACTGTAATAAGACATTCGATGGTACAGGTAGCTAACTAGTTAAACGGGACTCTCGCCTTGGCGAGTAGTCATATTATAGAAGACCAACAATTGATTCATAAAAACGGAGGATAATGATATGGGAAAAATAATTGGTATCGATCTTGGAACAACTAACAGCTGCGTGGCAGTTATGGAAGGTGGAAAACCTACTGTTATCGCAAACACAGAGGGAGCGCGTACTACGCCTTCCATCGTAGCATTCACAAAGAACGGTGAGAGACTTGTCGGTGAGCCGGCAAAGCGTCAGGCGGTTACAAACGCTGAGAAGACAATCGCTTCTATCAAGCGTGACATGGGAACAGACACAAAGAAAACAATTGATGACAAGAAATATTCACCGCAGGAGATTTCTGCGATGATCCTTCAGAAGCTTAAATCAGACGCTGAGGCATACCTCGGAGAGAGTGTATCAGAGGCAGTCATCACAGTACCGGCTTACTTCAACGATGCACAGCGTCAGGCAACAAAAGATGCCGGCAAGATCGCAGGCCTTGATGTAAAACGTATCATCAACGAGCCAACAGCAGCAGCTCTTGCTTACGGACTTGACAACGAAGGCGAGCAGAAGATCATGGTTTACGATCTCGGTGGTGGTACATTCGATGTATCGATCATTGAGATTGGCGAGGGTGTTATCGAGGTTCTCTCTACGTCAGGAGACAACAGACTCGGTGGTGATGACTTCGACCAGAAGATCACAGACTACATGCTCTCTGAGTTCAAGAACAAAGAGGGAGTTGACCTCTCTACAGATAAGATGGCTCTTCAGAGACTTAAAGAGGCAGCTGAGAAGGCTAAGAAGGAGCTCTCAAGCTCAACAACCACAAACATCAACCTTCCGTTCATCACGGCTACAGCTGAGGGACCGAAGCACTTCGAGATGGATCTTACAAGAGCTAAATTTGATGAGCTTACACATGATCTTGTTGAGAGAACCACTATTCCGGTTCAGAATGCACTTAAGGATGCAGGACTCAACGCTTCAGATCTTTCAAAGGTTCTTCTTGTTGGTGGATCAACACGTATTCCGGCTGTACAGGATAAGGTTAAATCTCTTACAGGCAAGGAGCCGAACAAGTCACTTAACCCTGATGAGTGCGTAGCACTCGGTGCTTCAATCCAGGGTGGTAAGCTTGCAGGCGATGCGGGCGCAGGCGAGATCCTTCTTCTTGATGTGACTCCGCTTTCACTCTCAATCGAGACAATGGGTGGTGTTGCCACAAGACTTATCGAGAGAAATACTACAATCCCTACAAAGAAGAGCCAGATCTTCTCTACTGCGGCTGACAACCAGACAGCTGTTGATATCAACGTAGTACAGGGTGAGAGACAGTTTGCCCGTGACAATAAGTCACTCGGACAGTTCAGACTCGATGGAATCCCGCCGGCAAGACGTGGAGTACCGCAGATCGAGGTTACATTCGATATTGATGCAAACGGTATCGTAAACGTTTCCGCTAAGGATATGGGAACAGGAAAAGAGCAGCACATCACGATCACTGCCGGATCAAACATGTCGGATGAAGACATCGATAAGGCTGTAAAGGAAGCTGCTGAGTATGAGGCACAGGACAAGAAGCGCAAAGAGGCTGTTGATACCAGAAATGATGCAGAGAGCTTCGTATTCCAGACAGAGAAGGCTCTTGAGGAAGTTGGCGACAAGCTTGACGGTGCTGACAAATCTGCAGTTCAGACTGACCTTGACGCATTGAAGAAGATGGTTGAGGAGAATGCTAATCCTGAGGATATGACAGAGTCGCAGGTTTCTGACATGAAGGCTGCAAAAGAAAAACTCATGGAGTCTGCGCAGAAGGTATTCGCAAAGATGTATGAGGGCGCAGCAGGCGGTGCTGGTCCTGATATGAGCGGCGCTAATATGGGCGGCGGACAGAGCTATACGGGAGAGGCTACAGATGCTTCTGCCGACGACGACGTCGTTGATGCGGACTATAAAGAAGTATAATTTGACAATATAGTTAATAAATAATACGGATACTGCTAGATGTTCAGCTTTAAGGATTAGGGTTTGATGTTTACGAAATACTCGGGTGGCGGTACCATGCGACATGTATCGTGCAAACTCGAACTCGCGGTACCCTGCGACAAGATTCTGTCCGCAAAAAGCCTAGATGCTTTGTTGCGGATCAGAACTGTCGCAATCCACGAGTTCTCGGATTGCATGGAAACATATAGATGTTGCAATCCACCACCCTCGGAGTACGTTTTGATCACTACTGTTTTATAAGCGGATAATTGCAGTATCCTTAAGTTTTATAATAATAGTTTTTGTAAATTGCGCCTATTTTATAGGTGCGCATCATTTGCTAAGAGCAAATACACTCTGTTTTGCAAAAGGTCTAAAGCGGTAGTGTAGTTGGTAAATTTAATTTAGAGGTATGAAAAGATGGCAGAGAGTAAGAGAGATTACTATGAGGTCTTAGGAGTTGACCGGGGAGCGGATGAGGCTGCGATAAAGAAAGCTTACAGACAGCTTGCAAAGAAGTATCATCCGGATATGAACCCGGGAGACAAAGAGGCAGAGAAAAAATTTAAGGAAGCATCCGAGGCCTATGCAGTCCTCTCTGATGCTGATAAGAGACGCCAGTATGACCAGTTCGGTCACTCTGCATTCGAGGGTGGCGGAGCCGGAGCCGGTGGATTTGATTTCTCCGGTATGGATATGGGCGATATTTTCGGAGATATATTCGGAGATCTCTTCGGAGGAAGAAGACGTGGAGCTTCAAACGGTCCTCAGAAGGGCAAGAGCCTCAGGGCTATTGTCAAGATCAAGTTTGAGGAGGCAGTCTTCGGATGTGAGAAGGAGATCGATATCACCCTCAAGGATGAATGTCCTACATGCGGAGGCAGCGGTGCAAGACCGGGCACCAGCCCGAGCACATGTTCAAAGTGTGGCGGAAAGGGTAAGGTAATGTATACCCAGCAGTCACTTTTTGGAATGATGCAGCAGGTACAGACCTGCCCGGATTGTAACGGAAGCGGAAAGATAATAACTGATAAGTGTCCGGAATGTCACGGACATGGCTATGTTTCAAACCGCAAGAGAATTTCCGTGAGCATCCCTGCCGGAATTAATGACGGACAGTCTGTCCGTATCCAGGGGAAAGGTGAGCCGGGAACAAACGGCGGACCGAGAGGAGATCTGCTTGTTCAGGTCAGTGTTCAGAGACATCCTATATTCCAGAGAAGAGATATGGATCTGTTCTCTACAGCTCCGATCACATATGCACAGGCGGCACTCGGTGCCAAGGTGCTTATTTCAACAATCGACGGTGATGTCCTCTATGAGGTGAAGCCGGGCACACAGACAGACACCCAGATAAGACTTAAGGGTAAGGGCGTTCCGTCACTTCGAAACAGAAATGTCAGAGGAGATCAGTATGTCACACTTGTAGTGCAGGTTCCTGAAAGACTCAACTCCGAAGCTAAGGAGTATTTGAGAAAGTTTGACGAGGCGTGCGGCGGATCGCTCAATGTCGGGGATGACGATGTCGAGACTATAAGCGGCAGGAAGACTCGCCGTAAGAAGAAGTAGCCGACACATAAATGGGGAGAGAGTATGAAAAAAGCAGCTTTGTTTATAGCATTATTGACAGTCGGGTCTTTGGCAATCGGCGGATGCGGGAATAGTACCATAAACGGTGATGTTGTCGAGGATGTCACTCTGTCGGAGTCGGATGAATCTGATGACAGTGAAAATGTGATAGAGGGGACTCTTTCTGATACCGATACCAAAGAAAGTACAGAAACTGAAAAAAATGAGAGAGATCTGGAATCGCTTCCAAATCTTCATGAGATGGATTGCGCTTCGGATGACGAGGTGACAATGCTCTTTACCGGAGATATCGGTCAGGCGGAAGGAACACCGATCACCAACTATTTTGATTCCGTAGGTGAGGATCTCTCGCAGTGTATATCAAACGATACCCTTGATGTGATGAGGTCAGCGGATATACTGACTGTCAATAATGAGTTCACATACTCCACGAGAGGCACGGCAATTCCCGATAAGAATTATACGTTTCGTGCAAATCCGTCCAGAGCGCATATTCTGACCGATATGGGTGCGGATCTCGTGGGAGTTGCAAACAATCATATCTTCGATTATCAGGAGGATGCTTTTTTCGATACCCTCGATACGATAAAAGATCTTGGTCTGCCGTATGTCGGTGCAGGTAAGGATATTGATGAGGCTACAACACCTGTTTATTTTAAGGCAAACGATAAGATAATCGCTGTCTGTGCCGCGACTCAGGTTGAGAGGAGTACGACGGAGACGCAGTGGGCTACAGAGGACAGGTGCGGTGTTGTTAAATGCCTTGATGATACGATCTTCTGTGAAGAGATCAAGGAGGCAAATGAGAATGCCGACTATGTCATTGTATTTGTTCACTGGGGACTTGAAGGAAGTGAATACTACGCTGAGGATCAGGTGGCTTTGGCAGAGGATTTTGTCGACGCCGGAGCAGATGCGATAATCGGCGGGCATCCCCATGTACTTCAGGGTATAAGCTATATAGATGACGTTCCTGTGATCTACAGCCTCGGCAATTTCTGGTTCAACACCTATGCCAGAGACACAGGGATGGCAAAGCTCATCATAAATGACGAAGGTATAAAAATGCAGTTTATCCCGTGTGGAACAGGAGACTGCAGAACCTGGCTCCCTGAGGGGGACGACAAGGCAAGGATAATAAACTACATGCAGAGCATTTCGAGCGGGGTTAAGCTTGATGAAGATGGGTATGTGAGTAAATCATAGAGTGATATAAGGAACCGAAGGGTACATACGATATGGATAATATA
>CAJOQF010000045.1 GCA_905236295.1 uncultured Eubacterium sp.
GATGATATCCGTATGTTTACCAACTACGATGAGAGCATCAATACCTACGGTTATACTGTCCCTGCCGAGTGGGATTACTCACAGGAGGGGCCGTATAAAGGCGATGTCATCAAGGATAAACGCAGGATCTATATCCATTATTACTACAGCATCGAAAAGGGTGCTGATGACGAGCAGGCCTTCGATAAGCGTATCACCGAACTGTGTTCCGAACTATTGGAGTGTAAGCCTGTTGAGGAACACAAAAAGGCTTATGCCCAGTTCTTCGAAGTAAAAGATACACCGGTACGTGGCAGGCAGGTCTTCTTCAAAGAAGATGAAATAAAAGCAGCCCGTCGCTATCTCGGATATTTTGCTCTCATTACCAACGAGAAGATGGATGCTTTTACAGCATTACACCTATACAGGATGAAGGACCTTGTAGAAAAAGCCTTCAGCAATATCAAGGACCGGCTCAATATGAGACGACTCCTTGCTAAATCCGAGAAGAATCTCGATGGCAAGATATTTACCGAGTTTGTTGCACTTATTCTAATTTCCCATCTTGATCACAAGATGAAGGAAACAGATTTATATAAAAGATACACTATGCAGCAGCTGCTTGATAAGCTTGATGTCCTTGAATGCTTCGAGGACGAAAGCCATAAGCTCAGGATCGGAGAGCTTCTTAACAAGCAGGCTGAGATTTATGAGACTCTCGGAGTGGCATTACCAACCTAGTCATGTTAATCCGAGAATCCAGGATACACCGAAAGAAAGCATAATGAAGAGACAGTTTCTCTGATGAAAGAAGTGATTTCTGCTCTGGAAGAGATTTCGGATGGCTGTGTAGAGAGCTTTCCGTTTGACACCATAGAGAAACTAAGGTGGGAGTACATATTGTGATAGGCACATGCGATTCAGGGACTCGAACCCGGAATCATTTATTTTGTTTTGATTATTATGATGGAGTTGTTGGATTATTCACATTTTATAGTATTATTATTGTAAGAACAGTAGGAGGTTTGTTTATTTATATTTCGAATATACAGAATGAATTTGTACGTTATTTGTATTAAAAGGAGAAAAGATCGTCTAAGTGTACTGAGTAGTTGAGTTTTATGTATTGGGATTTTTACAATGATTATAGCTGCTTAAAAAAGAATATAGCTGATAAATATAAGTCGAGAGAAATGGATGAGGCCATGTGGCTTCTAAAGTTGTTAGGCATAAATGCGTGTTTTTGCGCATTATTTGCAATGTATTTGTCGGTGTTGAATAATTATTTTCCTGTAATGATTTCTTTTTATTTAATCTCTTTTTATCTTTTTGTTTTGTGTATTCATGAAATCAAAAGAATTCCCGTGGATAAAAGTAAACGAAAACAAGCCAAAGTGGAATTATATGATGAAATAAGAAAGCTTTTAAGGAAATATGGAATCGACGATAAGGATAAAGAGCAAATGCATGAAATTATAGAATTTTATTCCAATATCGGATATGGAGACGATTTTTTGTTTGGTTTGGGCAATAAAAGTATACGGTTAGCAAAAACTGCTATATTTTCCATGATTACATATATCGTTGGAACGATAATTAAAGATGTTAACTTTAATTCGTCGGAGATATTCAAAACCATTTTTTACGGGATAATATTTATTATTGTAATATCTATATTAGTATATTTTATTATAGATTTGGTAGAAGAACGTAGTTTTAAGAAAAAATACGAGGATTTAGCAAAGGAATTAAAACAAGTATATATATTTAGAAATAGAGAATATGGAGAGGATGAAAATATTAGTAATTTATGACTAGAGTAATTTCAGAAGGAAGTATGACAAAGAAAGGGGAGATATGAAACAGACAATAACAGTATTAATCTGCATTGTTATCACTGAAGCACTGGGGTTTACGGTTGGTATGCTGACGCGAGAGGGGACGAGGATTTATGCAGATACTATGGCTAAGCCCCCGCTTTCACCGCCGTCTTTTCTGTTTCCCATTGCATGGACAATATTGTATGCTTTGATGGGAGCCGGGGTGGCGATGATGATAAACTCAGCTGCTTCCGGAACCAGGACGTTGGCGATCGCGCTTTTTGCGGCGCAGCTGTTTTTTAACCTGGCCTGGTGCTTTATCTTCTTTACTTTTAAGAATTATAGTGGGGCGCTTATCTGGATCATTATACTGTTTGTTCTGGCGCTTCTGATGACATTGGTTTTTCGAAAGATCAGCGGAGTGGCTGCTGCCATGCAGATTCCCTATCTTATATGGCTGGCTTTTGCCACGTATCTGAATGCGGGGGTTATGGTGTTGAACAGGTGAATGATTTAGCGGCTAAAACAGGGGGTATTGATCGTGAGTCAGATAACATATCACAAGCTGGATCCATATCCGGATCCGAAGGATAAAACACCGATTTATATTAACGAACCCTGGGTTATTGATAAATCACTTTTAGATTATCCCGTAGATTACAAGGTAGATGAAAGGGATAATGTTAGGGTTTATTTCCCGATGGATCTGAGCAGGGATGCCATACTGCGGAGATTAAACAGGGTTATTGCACATTACGGTGAAGCAAACGAAGAGAATGAGTCGGATTTTTACGAAGATGTCGGCATGATCATTTCTCAGATTGAGATATATGATCAGATTTGGTTTGTTCGTAATATGCCGGAAGTGGGGAAACACAGTGCAGAGGCGGTATCTTTGGTGAAGGATGTGATTTCTGCGCTGGAAGAAATACCTGATGGCTGCGCAGAGTGCTTTCTGTTTGAGACTGTTGAGGAATTGAGGAAGGAATATCTGACAGAGTGAGTGGTTTAGATGCAGGATGTTAAGTGAGGAGCAGATTAAAACATTATGCAAGCTGGCAGTCGAATATGGGAATCGTCCGTTTTCACGTGAGGAAAAGGAAGCATTAAAACAGATGATTGATAAATCAAGAAACCTGGAAGAGCTTTTATCAGTTGTGGCATTATCCATATTGCTGAAGGGAGATTCGTAAATTACATAAAGGCACATCGTTTTAAGGTTAATGAAAGGATAATTTTACTAAAGAGACATTTGGATTTACGAGCGAAGAAGAAGAAACATTAAAACGCGAAGGATATTTGATTATCGAAAAAGATAAGTATTATCTTCCGGAAATCCTACGATA
>CAJOQF010000046.1 GCA_905236295.1 uncultured Eubacterium sp.
AATGCCTTTGAGGAATGGAGCGTACCTAATGAACAACTTCGCACACTATGCAGTTTTAAGTAAAAATACTTATGTCGTTTACTATAAATGGCTGTATTCTTGATGTGCGAAACATCGATCTTAGACGGGCCAGCAGATACAAAAAGCGCAGAAAGAAAAGAGGTGAAAGCAGCATCTTGACGCAAAAGTTTCGCAAAAACCGCTCCTACCAGGATTTTCTAAAGCTAATGGAAAGCAGACCCGCCTATGATGTCGTTGAAATTGATACAGTTAAAGGTAGACAGGGCTATGGAAAGGTAATCCTTACCATGCTTCTAAGAAGAAACTCCGTCATGCTTATGTTCATCATGCCCGACTGTAAAGCAGAGTCCGTTATAGACCGATTCAATTTCCTTGAAAATGGGCTTGGTATCGAGCGTTTTAAGCGCCTCTTTGGCATATGCCTTACGGATAACGGCTCTGAGTTTAAACGCGTACTTGATCTTGAAGGTTCTACAGACGGGATTTCCACGAGAACAAGCATGTTATTCTGTGATCCTATGGCATCCGGGCAAAAAGGACGTTTAGAAAAGAATCACGAGTACATCCGGTATGTGATACCAAAGGGAACTTCGTTAAACCCCTTCTCGCAAGAGGATATCACTCTTCTTATGAACCACATCAACAGCACAAAGCGACCGGGTTTACAGAATATGGCGCCCTATGAATTGATCGGTGAAGATGACGAAGATATGCATATTCTCATGAAACTTATGGATATGAAACTCATCCCTCCGGATGAAGTAAATCTTACAAAGTCCTTGCTAATCAAAGGTTAAAAAAGGAAAAAATCATCATTTTGAGCTAGGTCAGGCCACCCCAATATCACAAATCGTAATATAAACGAGTTGCGTTAACTATGGCAGAATTATCGTGAGTCGTTTATTAGTTGTGCCATCTTTTTTCAAAAATGGCGTAAAATCAGCGTTTAACGGCATCAAAATTGCCCCCAGGAATTTATGCTGGAGGCAAAATCGTAAGTTTTATGTAATTATGTTGCGTTAACTATGTCAATTAAGTAAACTAAAAATATCATATAACTAAACCTTTACGCAACTTATTTGTAACATTTTGTACCAGTTTATTATTTTACAAGACATAAAAACTTCCAAATCATGTCATAAAATGGTCGCTTTCCTTAAGTGTTTCCTCACCGATCGTAAGGATTTCCAAAATAAACAGGATCATTCGTTTGAGAATGATCCTGTTCATAGTTATTATATTATTCACAGATCCGACAGCTTGATGCGGTCGTATGCACCGTTCTTGGCATCTTCGGGATGTGGCACTATTATATTACGATTTTGGGATTTCAGGGAGAAAATGCACCGACTTACTCTTCCTCCGTGTCAAGTCCGTAGTTTAGCATCTCATTGTAGCTGGCATTCGCCTCTTCGCTGGCTTTCTTTTCTCTCCAACGTTCTATATCACTGCAAATGGCAAGCATCTCATCTACGATAAGTTTCGCACTCCTCGGCTTTACATGATAAAGATAACCCAACATGCGCTCCATCGCTTTGGGACTTCCCAGTTGTTTTGCTATCTGTTCGCCAAGCTCCTCCGGAAACCCAAGTTCCCGGATGGCCTTCACCATCTGATCTCGTGTCCTTGCCCAATTCCTGTGACCATCCATCAAATAATCTCCCATATCCCTTTTACTCTTCACAGATCGAATCATCCCGGTCAAAAATCACTTTCATCTTCACAATAGGCCTTCAGCCTGCTCCTGATCAGTTCATATCTCTGTCTTTTTTCCGTTTTTGCAAAATGAACATCCCTTGATTGCTCCGGATTATCCGAATAATCCAGTTCTTCATCTCCAAATTGCTCGCTTGTCAGATCAAAAACGCTGTCTCCCACGACGTTATAACAATGATAATTACCGCCCTCTCTCGGAATTCCATACACTTTTCCGCCGAAAATATCCTGTGCCAGAAATGCCGTAATGGAGCACTGTCCGAGCGTGTAATTATCTGTTGTCCACGCATTTCTCATCCTCGGTGCGCATGTATCCGCCGCCCATATGTGCGACAAGGCATTGTAAAGATCCAATTGATTGCATATCCCG
>CAJOQF010000047.1 GCA_905236295.1 uncultured Eubacterium sp.
CAGCCATAGCCTCTTTTGCGGTGCCGCAATAAACATATCGATAGCTCATACTTCTTATGGTAAAACGGGCTGTCATCTCCCCGTTTGATACAATAAGTTTCGCATCGTACATCTTAAAAAACTCTGAGCTCGACCTTGCCTCTATATCATACTCTCCGTCATTGATATCAGTGGGATATACGGGTGTCATTCCGTATTTTGAGACATCATTTTGCCGGATCTCTCTTACGATTTCAGATAGTTCACTCTCACCGGATGTATTATCGGCATCAGCCTTTACATAGCTTACGCAAAGAATCAAAAGACAAATTGAAATCAATATACCTGAAATTATTTTTAATCTTTTAAATAAGTTTATGTTCATTATAAATTCTTCTTTTTGTAAACAAATCCAACAGCGATCGCTCCGAATACAGCAAGGTACAAAAACAGTACGACAAACCCGAATACTCCGGAGGACATGCCGTTTGATATCTTTCTTATCATATCACAGCTTTGCGAAAGCGGCAAAAGCGAAATAACATGCCTGAATCCCGCCGGCATCTGGTCGGTCGAGAAAAATGTATTACACAAAAATGACATCGGCATAATGATAAACGATGTAAACTTCGGCGCATCCGTATAGCTCTTTGCCAAAAAAGAAAGCACCAGGGCAATCGTTGCAAAAACCGTTCCGTTTATAAACATTATCAGAAATGACATCCCGTTAAACACCAGATCAGTCTTTATAGGCAGGGTAATAAGAAGGATCATACATCCGGCATACATTCCTCTTAAGGCGCCACCGAGCACCTGTCCCAATATAAACTGCCACAGCGGAGTCGGCGAAACCATTACCTGATCGAGCGCTTTTTCATAGAGCCTTTGAACACTCATATTCTGCGCTATGGCACTGAAGCTTCCTGTCATGGTTGCCATTGCGACAACACCCGGAATAAGGAAGTGCAAGTACGGCTCACCATGTGAGGTAGTCTGAATACCGAGGCCGAAAATGATCAGATACATTACAGGGGTTATGAGTGCCGCAGCGGTTATCTTATAAAAATCGCGTCGAAACTCAACCCACTTTTCCCAAAGTACGGTAACAATTCCCATCAGATCTTCCTCCCTGCGCACTCAACAAATACGTCTTCCAAGGTAGTCGCACGGAGCGTTGCATCCTCAGCCGCATCGGAGAGATACTTTATTGCATCCTCTCTCTTGTGAAAATAGCTTGATTTTAACTCGTCCTTCGTCGTCTCATCCACTGCAAATCTTCCAAGTTCCTCTATAAGATTATCCGGAGTGTCAAGCTTTTGAAGGCTTCCGCGGTTTATCAGGGCGACTCTCTCGCAAAGAGCCTGCGCCTCCTCAATATAATGCGTCGTAAGAACTATTGTCATATTGTTTATATTGACCTGTCGAAGCAAATTCCACATCTGCCTGCGACTCAAAGCATCCATACCTGCCGTCGGCTCGTCGAGCAAAAGTATTTCGGGGTCGATAAGAAGCGCTCTGCAGATCATAAGCTTTCTTTTCATACCGCCGGACAAGTGTCTGACGGTACGTTTTCTAAACTCCTTCAAGCCTGCAAACTCCAAAAGCTCCTCGCTCTTTTTTTTATAATATTTTCTCGGAAGATAGTAAAGCCTCGCCTGATACTCCATAACCTCGTCCATCGTCATGTCCTGACGCATGGAGTATTCCTGAGTGATAACCGCAAGCTTTCTCTTCGCTCCCGATTCTCTTCTGTCAAGCTTTGTCCCATCAAGATAAATCTCACCATAAGACGGGAGCAAAACGGTGGAAAGCATACTGATCGTAGTTGTCTTTCCGGCACCGTTCGGCCCGAGCAGGCCGAAGAATTCTCCTGTATTTATGGTGAGATTCAAATTGTCAACAGCGGTAAAAGCGCCAAATTTTTTTGTCAGATTTTTTATTTCTATCATATTCTGATACTATACCTGTCTTAACGGTTTTTTGCAATTATCAAAGAAAAATAGCTTGCATCATCAGGTATATCCTCAAGATCTCTGTGTATCTTTTCCGAGTCCATTCCGCAGTCCTCCACACAGTTGACCTGCTTATCGGTCTCTCGCAACAGACCCTTAATATCTTTCATATAGCTTGCTGACTTCATAAGTACATAGGTACCTGTCAGATCAAGCGATTCTTTGCTTCTGTGTGCTGCCGGAACCACATGGAGCGGCTCATCCCACTCTGTAAGCGGGATATTTAATCTCGATGCCGCAGCGCAAAACGATGGTATACCATTGACGAGCTCAGTCTCATAGCCGTCAGCTTCAAGTATGTGTTGTAAATATGTAAATGTACAGTAGATTGTGGAATCGCCAAGTGTTATATATACAACATCCTTACCCTGATCAAGATATTCTTCAATTATCTTTGCTCCCTTTTCGTGCTCTTTTTTAATGAGCTCCCTATCCTTTATCATAGGCATGTAAATCGGAACCAGGGTCTTACTGTCGATATCCGGCACATTCTCTTTTGCTATCTTATATGCGACAGATTCTTCACAGACCTTCCCCGGAACAGCGATAACATCATGTTCTTTGATAAGTCTTATTGCCTTCAATGTCATAAGTTCCGGATCCCCGGGGCCGACTCCTACTCCGTATGCTTTACCTTTCATATTTTCCTCCTATAAGTTGACACTTCGACAAACTCAGCATCCTTTTACTTTCTCTTCGAGACACTCGCAGAGCGACTCAAGCGTAGCTGACTTTGAAACAAAGGTCTGCATACCGTATTCAAGCGCTTTGCTCTGTGTCTGTTTACCAATACAGATTGCCTTAACTTTTGTGAAATCCATATCTCCGATCCCATTTACAAAGCCAACTACCGTAGATGCGCTTGTAAAGACAGCATAATCAATTTCCCCGCTTATAAGCTCGCTTGAAATATCTATCTTATCATCCGTCTCATATACAGTATCGTAGGTGGCTATATCGTCAATGGTTACATTAGGTGTATTTTGCAATTCCAAAACAAGCTCTTTATTTCCGATAGCAGCTCTGGGAATCAGTATCTTCGATCCCTCATCTATTATTTTCGAGAGTTCTTTTCCAAGTGTAGCCCCGTCATAGACAGAAGGAACAAAATCCGGACGAATTCCGTACTTTAACAATTCCTTGCCTGAGCCTTTTCCTATTGATGCAATCCTGACGTTTCCAAGGCTTCTAACATCCGAGGTTTCAAACAACCTCTCAAAGAAAACCCTGACACCGCTCGGGCTAGTAAAAACAACCCAGTCATATTCATCAATCCCTTTGATCGCCCTGTCGAGCTTTTCATTATCACTTATCGGGCTGATTGCTATCGAAGGCATTTCTATTACCTCAGCCCCCCTCGACCTTAACATCTTTGAAAACTCAGACACCAATTCCTTTGGTCTGGTCACAACTACCTTCACTCCTGCAAGCGGTCTCTTCTCATACCATGAAAACTCCCCGGCAAGATCACAGACCTTTCCGACCACTATGATTGCGGGTGTATTGGCATTAGCCGCTTCCGCTTCGATAGTGCCGAGTGTGGCAACATATTTCTTCTGAGCAGCGGTCGTCCCCTTTTCAAGGACAGCTGCAGGCATATCCGGATCCATACCTGCCTCCAACAGGCCTTTACAAATATCTCCGAGCGCAGCAAGCCCCATCAAAAATATAAGGGTTCCCTTATGTTCAACCAACGCCTTAAAGTTGATATCGTACTCGGCATTCTGTCGGCGGTGTCCGGTTATGATATGGACACTGGAACAATAATCCCTGTGTGTCACCGGAATACCATTGTATGCTGGCACCGACAACGCACTGGTAATCCCCGGAACAACCTCAAACGGGACATCATTTTCTCTTAAAAGCTCTAATTCTTCGCCGCCCCTTCCAAAAAGAAACGGGTCACCGCCTTTTAGCCGGACGACATTATTCCCTTTTAAAGCCTCCTCCAGCAAAATCCGGTTCGTCTCATCCTGTTTAAGGAAATGATGACCTGATCTCTTGCCGGCAAATATAACCTTGGCGTTATCAGGTATCATGGACAGGATCCCATCGGCGACAAGTGCATCATATACAACGACATCGGCTTCGGACAACACCCGTCTTCCCTTCAATGTGATAAGCTCCGCGTCACCCGGTCCTGCTCCTACGAGCCATACTTTTCCTTTCATAGCCAGCTCCTCATTTCATCTCTGAGTCTGACAGCAAGCTCAATACCATGCTCTCTTGCCTGACTCGTGCTACCGGTAATCGTTCCGGTGCAATACTCTCCCGTATCTTCCTCATAATACAGGGCATTTAATGTGATCATATTGTCTTTCACAGTCGCATGGGCGCAAACCGGCGATGTACATCCACCGTCAAGCTTTGTGACATAAGCTCTCTCGCAGACAGCAGCATAATACGAGTCCATATCGGCGAAATCTTCAAGATATCCGAAATCTTCGCCTTCTCTTCCCTGAACTGCAATTATACCCTGTCCTGCGGCAGGTATCACCTCATCGACCTCAAAATAGCGGCTGATCCTTGATTCGAGACTCATTCTCTTCATTCCGGCAGCCGCAAGGACAAGCGCACCATACTGACCTTCATCCAATTTTTTAAGCCTCGTTTGAAGATTGCCTCTGACCGGTTCAAAATCGTAGCCCGGAAATATTTTTTTCAACTGGATAATCCGTCTAAGGCTTGAAGATCCTATCGGTAAAGCAGGATCCGGCTTATCTTTTCCCTTCGGTAATACCAGAACATCCCTTGGATCCTCTCGCTTTGAAAAGCAGATGAGCGGCAGACCGTCAGGCAATTCCATAGGAACATCCTTGAGGCTGTGAACAGAGATATCGGTTTTCTTATCCTGCAAAGCCAGATCAAGCTCTTTGACAAACAGTCCCTTTCCTCCGATAGAATCAAGTTTTTTGTCTAAGACTTTATCTCCCGTGGTCTTCATCGTTTTTAATACAACTTCGACATTCCTGTTATGTTTATAGATCGAGTCTATGACAAGCTTACTCTGGGCAACTGCCAGCGCGCTCTCCCTGCTTCCAACTACAATTTTTTTCATTTCGTTCCTTTTAAACAGCTTTTTTTTACAGCTTCTAATGTCTTGCTTAAATCATCTTCAGTATGGGCACACGAGATAAACATTGCCTCAAACTGTGAAGGTGCGATATATATTCCCTCGTTTATCATATTTGCAAAGTATTTCGTAAATGCCTGTGTATCGGATTTTTGAGCTATGTCATAATCCGTGACATTCTCGTCGTTGAAGAACACACATCCAAGTGAGCCGATATGATTCAGACAGTATGAAATTCCCTTTTCCTTTAACAACTCATCGAGTCCGCCAAAGAATGCATCACTCTTTTTGTTTAGTTTATCATATATTCCGTCAGTATTTTTAAGAATCTTAAGCTGTGTTATACCGGCCGCCATTGCCACAGGATTGCCACTTAAGGTTCCCGCCTGATATACCGGACCAAGCGGAGCAACTTTAGACATGATGTCTTTTCTTCCGCCGTAAGCACCTACCGGCATTCCGCCTCCTATTATCTTTCCATAGGTTGTAAGATCCGGTTTCACTCCAAAATATCCGGCAGCTCCATCTATCCCGAGTCTGAATCCCGTGATCACCTCATCAAAAATCAACAAAGCTCCGTTTTCGTCACAGATATCCCTTATACTTTGAAGAAAACCATCTTTTGGAAGGACCACGCCCATATTTGCCGCAACCGGTTCAACTATGACCGCCGCTATCTCGTCTTTGTTTGCATCAAAGAGTTCTCTTACACTATCCTCATCATTATATTTTGCGATCAGGGTATCAGCCGTAGCCTTTTGAGGTATACCATCGCTCGAAGGAATACCCTGGGTCATAAGACCCGATCCGGCTTTGACCAAAAGCGAATCTACATGTCCGTGGTA
>CAJOQF010000048.1 GCA_905236295.1 uncultured Eubacterium sp.
GATCTTCTCAATCTTTCTGAGACACTCCTGTATACGATGCTCACTCATATATACTGAGTTCTCTACCGGACACATTACATCCTGAACCTTAGAGATAACATCAACCGGGCTGATTCCCTCTTCTCTGAAGAGCGGCGCGAACGCATCTTCCTTAAACTTCTCAACCTGCGCGTCATCAACCTTAGCCTGTGCTGTGGACTTAACTGCCTCCGCAGCGTCACGTCCGGCAACAACCGCCGCAAATACTGCGTTTAAGATTCCTGAACCTCTGTTGCGTCCCGGAGGTGCCGGAACTGCTCCCGGCGCACATGAACCATCATAGCTGAGGTCGCCGATAGCGTACATACCGTCGATAGTTGTGCGCATCTCCTCGTCAACCTTAACCGGTGACTGCTCTCCTACAAGACCCGGAAGTACTTCCCAGTCCTCGTCTACGGTAGCGCCCTTCTCGAAATCTATCTCCCAGAAACGAAGTCCGTAAGGTCTTTCCCATGCGTGAAGCATCATATCTTCATTACTTGTCTGCGGATTCTCGTCTATATGAAGCGTAATCGGACCGCGTCCTGCCTGAGTCTGATTATACCACTCAGCAACCGCTGAAACAGATATATCTGCTTCCGGGAAACGACGGAAGTTCTTTGTGAGGTTCTCACCGAAACCGTCGTACATAACATTCTCACCGAAAACGCACTCACGATTAGAGTTCTTTCTAAAGAGCTGCATGAAGTTTCCGAACTCCGCGTTTCTCATCTCAGCTCCCGCACGGTAGCATGCTGCGATACCGTCACCGCGGGCACTGCTCCACATCGGAGCCACACGGTAATCCTGACTTCCTGTTGCCATGATAACCAGCTTGCTCTCGAATACATAGAATGTACCGTCAATTATGCTGTATCCGACTGCTCCGGCGATATGGCCGTTATCTGTGAGAAGGTCGGAAATGGTTGTCTTATCCATGAACTTAACGCCAAGCTTCTGAGCAGTTTTTCTGACCTGGAGTGTAATATCGAGATCAACACCAACCATAAATGTCATCGGTCCGGTCGGGATTCTCTTCTTGGGAATCTTAACTCCCCACTTCTCAAGCTTGTCAAGAAGCTCGTTGTTCATCGCAACGTACTTCATCATAAGATTCTGGTTTCCGAGGAACATACCTACGTTGTTTGCGTGATATGCCTCAAACTCAACCGGTTTCGTCTTCTCAAGGTCAAAGTACTGGAGCACTCCACCGCCCTTGTTTGCTTTTCCCGCATACCCTGCGGTCTGCTTCTCAACAATGAGAACATCCGCATCAGGATTGTTCTCCTTTATCTCTACGGCTGCGCAAAGTCCGCCGATACCGCCGCCAACTACCAGAATATCAGTAGTGACTTTTTCCTGCTTGATATCTTCTTTTTTCATCCTTACGCCTCCTTATAATTTTTACTATATTTATTAAATGTCTGTCTGAAGCTCTGGCTTGAGAAATCAGGTATAACCTTTATACAGCCCTTCGGACACTTAATCTCACAGTAGTTGCAGTGCTCGCAGTCCTCAACATACTTAAAGACCGGCTTTTTGTTCTCGGCATCCCAGCGTATTACATCTATGAAGCACGCCTTGTAGCAAATCTGACATCCGATGCACTCTTTTGGATCAAACTCTATTTTATGATTTGTCTGAATCATTGTCTGTCATCCTTTCTATATTCAATCAATGTTCAGAGGTTTACCCTCCGTACAATCACCAGTTATCTTTCTCCTCTGCGTATACCTTCGGAAGTATAGCGGCAAGGTTTGTAAACTCTTTGACGTTGTGCATACCAAGTGACATCGGTCCCATCGGCGGCATGAAGATTCCGTCCGGAAGAGCCTTTACGTCTCTGCCGTTCTCGTAGGTCCATCCCATCCAGAAACGGCTGCGAAGCTCGATTCCGCCCTCAATCTCTCTTACAAAGTGAGTCATTATCGTCGGCGGGCTCGCAAGAGGCGGCTGCCCCTTTCCAAATCCTTTACCGGTAACGATTGTTCCGCATGCTTCCGTTCCTATCTTGGAAACATCATATCCGAGGTCTCCCGGATTCTTGAAGTTTATGTAGAGTCCCTCAGGTCCAAGACCTGTGTCCTCAAGAATATCATGGGTTGTGTCCCAAAGTCTCTCTCTCGGGCTGAGATCCGGGTCAAGCGCGCGTGCGCGGTTCATTGTTCTTGCGTAGTAATGATCCTCCGGATCCCATATCGTATATCTGAGATCGTCGAGTGAATGCCATGCAAACCACCAGTCGAACATCTCTACCGTAACTCCCGGCATCTTTGTGAGATTTGAGATATAGCCTGTTCCATCAGGCATTACGCACCAGCCTACCTCATCCTCGAAGTATCCCGGATCAAAGAGCTTGTTTCTGTCTTTGAACGGAAGTGCCTTGTCCGGTGTGAGACCTTTGCGCATCTTCTCCATCTTTGCCGGATCAAACGGTGCTAAATCCTGCTCGTAGTACTTGTAGTAGCTTTTCTTCTTGTCCTCTTCTTTTAAGGGGACCTTTCCGTTTTCAGTGTTCGCCATATCGTAGATTCCTCCTAACCTAAAAATAGTTATTTAAAAGTTTACCTCTTTGATAATTCCTGTGTATACAGCCTAAAACATTTTGTATACACCTTATGTTGATTCCATTATATAGCGACTACACACTTCTTTCATTTCTTATATTTCCAATTCTTATTGATAATTTATTGTCATTTTTTGTAGAAAATGTAAAAAAATTTTTCAGCCCTCCACACGAATCAGAAAACTCAGTTTATAGTCTCTGCTCGCACTGTATGTGTACTCCTGTGCGACCTTCGGGCCACACGAGCCGCTGCCGATTCCCTGCTGAAACGCCTGAATGGTCACATACGTCC
>CAJOQF010000049.1 GCA_905236295.1 uncultured Eubacterium sp.
CCCCGCTTGTACCTTACGAAAACCTTAAGATTGCGTCGAAATTCTTACTTTTTCTTAAGAAATAGAGATAACTATAAAACTCTCCTCCTCAACAAGCTCATCTTTTATCTGTTCAAACTTACTCGCCCATAACTCCTCGAAATCTTCATCATCTGATGTGTCTAATTCTTCCCTGTAATTCTCTTTTAAGTATTCTACATATTTCTGTATAGGAATCTCTGTCTTATGGGTCTCAGATAAATATGCCCAATAGTCTTTCTCCGATCCGAAGCCGGCAACAACCTGTTCATACATATCTTTGTTTTCATCAGCTTTTAATGCGTCTTTAAGCCCATTTAAATACTCTTCGATTTCCTCATTGCTGACATCGAATCCGTTTTTCATCGCAGCAGCGTAGAGAGCGTTTCTTTCATTCGCATACCGTACCGCTTTTTCCTCAGGATCATCTTCTTTAGCAGCATTATAGAATTTCACATACGAATCTATCTCACTCTGAGTAATTACAATGTCTTTCCCAACCTCATAAACATCTTCATTCCCCAATCCGGCTATAACCGCTTCAACATCCCCGTCTTTTGCATACGTCTCATCATAGTTGACAGTCAATTCTTTATTCCCAGCTATAAACTCCGCGTATTCGCTTAAATCTTTCGCTCCTTTTACCTCGGCGTTAACTGTTCCATCAGATTCATTCGACTCCTCGGGGACTAAACACTGTACGACATTTTCGTCTTTATCAAAACAGATGATCTCGCCTTTAGTTTTGTCAACATATATGGAATTACATTTGACGACGATCCTCCGATCAGCCGGAAACTTAAGTCTTGCATGAAATTTATAAATCAAATATATGGCATCATCACTGCCAACAAAATCTTTGTTTAAAGTACAGCCTTTATTATCGTCCCAGTATATAATATCGGACAGTTTGATATCACTATTTTCCTCAGCGTATTTCCAATTCGATCCGGCTATATATGACTCCATATCCGCAATCGGTTTGTCCCACTCATCGTTTGATGGCTCATTTGTCGCATAGAGGCTGACCCATCCCGGCGAAAGCTCGGTGACATCCTCAACACGATTTACAAAAAGCAGAACAAACAGTACCAGGAGCGCTGCTATTATCAATCCCAAATACTTCATTTTGGTCTTCGATACCTTAAACGTAAGTATTACGGCCACCGCAAGTATAATAAAACCTATCACTAAACTCGGAACCGTAATATCTCTCCACGCAGGATAAATAACTGCTCCAAAGCCTATAAAAACTGCAGCCACAAAATAAAGTATAACATCTATTGCCTTCAGCACTTTCATAATCTCTCTCCGTATCTGTATTTTTGTATTTTAGCAGCCCGACACAAACAGCTTAATTTCTTATTTGTCAAAGCTTGCTATGTTTACATAAATACTATACACCAAATGCACCCTCTTGTACCTTACGAAAACCTTAAGATTGCTTAAGAATTCTTACTTTTTCTTAAGCAATAGAAATGGCGCCCCCCACCGGAGCGCCAACAACTTTTAATCATATTCAAATATTCCCTGCACAGTATCAGACACATTCATGATATCTTCATATGTCAAAATATCAATTCTATTACACCCTCTTACTTTTGGATCGATTGCCTTGATCTGTTCACATATTACTACGCCATTTGTTCCCTGCTTTCCACTTACAAAAATGTGAACAGGTCCATCTCTAATTTCGGAGATCATAGGGCAAACATGAAATAGTCCTGCAGCTTTTATGAAAGCATTTTTGCTGACAATAACAAAAAGCCTATTCTTGAATCCACTGATTTTAATTATATCTCCCTGACTAAAATCCGTCATAACATTTCTCTCCCCATAGGTTCGCCCCAATCAAAATCCATCACCGAGATTTCTCCGTTATACCCAGCAAGCCTTTCCTCAAAAGTTTTATGAACAAACTGTTTTTTTAATACGATCGTATCATTTTCAATTTCAATGTTTAATACATCCGAAACTTTTAACTGCATCTTATTCAATATATCCTTTGGAATGCGAATTCCCTGACTGTTTCCCCATGCTCTGATCGCAACCTGTTCCATCTTATCCCATCCTTTTTTAACTATAGATAATCATAACGCAATTATACGTATATACATTATACCAAGTTAAATAATTGTGTGCAAGTCCTTCCCAGAGTATTTGCAACGCCCGATCATA
>CAJOQF010000050.1 GCA_905236295.1 uncultured Eubacterium sp.
GCCCGGCATTACAGGCTCATTCGGAAAATGTCCTGCAAAAAACGGCTCGTTGTAGGTCACGCACTTTCTTCCCACCGCCCTCACTCCGGGCTCGAGCTCCTCAATCGTATCTATAAGGAGCATTGGCTGTCTGTGCGGAATAATGTCCATAATCTCTTTGGTATTTAACAAACTCATCTTGTTCTCCTTAAGCTATCTCAAATAGTGACTGGTCATACTCAACCACATCACCGTTACCAACAAAAATGTTTCGGATAACACCGTCTTTTTCAGCTTCGATCTCATTCATAAGCTTCATGGCTTCTATGATTCCGATAACCTGACCCTTCTTTACGGTATCGCCCACCTTTACATACGGTTCATCTTCCGGTGAAGGCGCCGCATAGAAAGTTCCGACCAAAGGAGATTTTATAACCTCACCAACGATCTCATCTTTAGTTTCAACAACCTGTGATCCAACAGGTGCTTCATTTTCCACTGCCTTTACGACCGGCTGAGGTTTTATTACAGCGGCTCCATCTTCCGGCTTTTTAAACTTGAGTCTGACTCCGCCCGCCTCATATTCCATAAGAGAGAGATTGGATCCGGAAAATGCATCTAACAGTGTTAATATATCATCCTTATTCATCAGTCATTACTCCTTTTGATCAAAAGTGAAGCATTATGTCCACCAAACGCCAATGAGTTTGAAAGTGCATACTCAAATTCTGTCTCAATATTACTGTCAGTGACATAGTTGAGATCGCATTCCTCATCCGGCACCTGATAACCAACCGTCTTGTGAATACAATTGTTGTTTAGCTGCAAAATACAGTCAATCGCCTCGACCGCTCCGGCAGCTCCAAGCAAATGTCCTATCATAGACTTAGTGGAGTTGATATACAAGTCTTTGGCATGATCTTTAAAGAGTGATTTTATCGCTCTCGTTTCAAACAGATCATTGTGATGTGTACTGGTGCCGTGCGCATTGATATATTTAATATCATCAAGTGATATACCCGCCTCGTCTATAGCATTTTTCATAGCATGATATGCACCCATGCCATCCTCAGCAGGTGAGGTAATATGAAATGCATCACTGGTAGCACCGTATCCTACTATCTCAGCAAGAATCTTTGCACCTCTCTTTTTTGCATGTTCATACTCTTCAAGTACCAGTACTCCGGAACCCTCGCCTATTACAAATCCGTTTCTCTCCTTGTCGAACGGGATTGAACATCTGCTTGGATCCTCTGAAAAAGAGAGCGCCTTAAGAGATGAGAATCCGCTTACACAGATCGGAGTTATACAGCTCTCAGCTCCTCCGGCAAGCATGACATCCGCATCGGAACATTGTATTGATCTGTAAGCCTCTCCGATCGAGTGTGTACCCGTCGCGCATGCCGTCGTAACATTTATGCTCTTGCCCTTAAGTCCAAGCTGAATTGAAATATTTCCGGTCGCCATATTGGCGATCATATGCGGTACCAGCAAGAGATGAACTCTGGAAGGTCCTTTTTCAAGAAGCTTTTTATGTTCTCTCTCGATAGCGGCAAGTGAACCCACTCCGGAGCCAACACAGACACCGACTCTGTACGGATCTTCCTTTTCCATATCAAGACCGGACATCTTAAATGCCTGTACGGCAGCAGCTACAGCATACCGGGAAAATGTTTCCATTCTCTTTGCACTCTTCGCGTCCATATACTCTGTTGGATCAAAATCCTTTACGCTCGCCGCAAGCTTTGCCTTGTACTCTGTCGTATCAAACTGTGAAATCTTATCAAAACCAATCTTTGAATTCTTCAATCCATCCCAGTAGCTATCTATATCATTTCCGAGCGGTGTTATCGCTCCCATACCGGTTACAACTACTCTGCGCATTACAATCCTCCTGTTACATACCGAGGCCGCCGTCGACCTCAAGAATCTGTCCCGTCATATACGAAGCATCATCAGATGCTAAAAACGATACGACAGATGCTATCTCCTCCGCCTTCGCAAATCGTCCGAGCGGTATAAGTTCTTTACCTTTTTCTTTTACTTCATCCGGCAAAAACTTTGTCATATCGCTGTCAACAAATCCGGGAGCCACAGCGTTTACTCTTATGTTTCTGCTTGCCACTTCCTTTGCAAGAGACTTTGTCATCGCGATAACTCCGCCCTTTGCCGCACAATAATTCATCTGCCCCGGATTTCCGTGTACTCCCGAGTAGGAAGCAATATTGATCACGCTTCCGCCTCTCTGCTTTAAGAGGTATCTCGAAAGCACTCTCAGTGTATAAAAGCAGCCCTTTAAATTTGTATCTATAACGGCGTCAAACTCCTCAGGAGTCATCTTCATTGTGAGATTATCCTTTGTGATCCCGGCATTGTTTACCAGCACATCAATATGACCAAGTCTCTTGTGTGTCTCCTTTATAACCTCTGACACCGCCTCAAAATCGGAAACATTGAGTTTTAATGTCTCTCCGTCTCCGCCGTTTGCTCTGATCTCATCCAATACATTGTTTGCGGCATCTTCGTTTCCGTTATAATTGATGATCACATACATTCCGTCTGCCGCAAGTCTTTTAGCTATAGCGGCACCGATTCCTCTCGATGCCCCTGTCACGAGCGCTACCTTTGACTCCATAGTTTAACCACCTCTTCATATCCACTGATATTTTCAATATTTATCACTTTAACTTCTTTGTTGATCTTTTTCATAAACTTGGAAAGAGATTTCTTTGGGCCGATCTCCACGAATGTCGTAATCCCCCTGTCGATCATAAGCTCAATACTTTGCTGCCACATAACCGACTCAGATATCTGTCTTCTTAAGAGTTCTTTGATATTATCCCTTTTCTCAACAACCGTAGACTCAACATTTGAAACATAAGCTATCGCCGGATCTTTAATATCAACGTTTTTCATCGCCTCATAAAGTCTGGTGCCGGCCTCTCTCATAAGAGCTGAGTGGAACGGTCCGGAAACTTTCAGCGAAATACATTTCTTGGTGCCGTTTGCCAAAAGAATCTCAACAGCTTTAGCAACCGCTTCCTCTTTTCCGGTGATCACTATCTGCCCCGGACAATTATAGTTTGCTATGTTTACCTCGCCAAGTTCGGATGCTGTCTTACAGGCTTCTTCTATCGCCGTCGCCCCGGTATTCATCACCGCTGACATTGCACCGCCGGTCGGATAAGCCTCCTCCATAAGTCTGCCTCTTAAAGCGACAAGCTCAAATGCATCCTTCAGACTTATTGCATCGGCGCATATAAGTGCCGCATACTCTCCGAGGCTTAAACCTGCACACATATCAGGTACGATTCCGTCTGCCTTTGTTTTTGCGAGTATCGCAGCCTCTACACTAAGCATTGCAAGCTGAGTATATCTGGTTTTATTGATATCTTCATTTTCATCAAAGAGGATATGAAGCAGATCCTTATCGCAGGCTTCATTTGCCAGGTCAATAACATCCTTACACTCTTTGAACGAATCATAGAAATCCTTTCCCATGCCCACATACTGTGAACCCTGTCCGGGAAAGATAAACGCCCATTTGTCCATCTTAAATCTCTCTTCCCAATAATTCTTTTGCTTCTTTTGCGATATCCTTAATGATATCCTCACAGGTTTTTACATCATGAATCATACCGGCGATCTGACCTGCCATTACAGTACCGGTCTTGGTATCTCCATCGATAACAGCTGCTCGAAGCGATCCCAGTGTCAGTTTTTCAAGTTCCTCAAAAGATGCACCTTCGCTCTCGAGTTTTAAGTAATCTCTTGTCATCTTGTTTCTCAGACTTCTGATCGGATGACCTGTGCTGCTTCCTGTTACCGTGGAATCGATATCCTTCGATTTAACTATTCTTTCTTTGTAATTGTCATGGCAGATACACTCAACGGATGCACAAAATCTTGTTCCCATCTGAACTCCGGCTGCTCCGAGCATAAATGCTGCGGCAACGCCTCTTCCATCCGCTATACCTCCGGCTGCGATAACCGGGATATTGACCGCATCTACAACCTGCGGAACCAATGTCATCGTGGTCGCATGTCCGATATGTCCACCGGATTCCATTCCCTCTGCTACAACTGCATCACATCCTGCTTTTTCCATCATCTGGGCAAGGGCTACCGATGCCACAACCGGCACAACCTTGATCCCCGCTTCCTTCCACATTGCAAGATACTTGGAAGGATTGCCGGCTCCTGTGGTGACCATCGGAACTTTCTCCTCAACGACCACATGAGCAACTTCCTCCGCGTAAGGACTGAGAAGCATAATGTTTACACCAAACGGATTGTCAGTAACTTCTCTTACTTTTTTTATCTCTTCCCTTACCACATCGGCAGGAGCATTTGCCGCACCAATGATACCGAGTCCGCCTGCCTTTGAAACGGCGCCGGCAAGTCTGCCCTCGGCAGCCCATGCCATTCCGCCCTGAATGATCGGATATTTAATTCCGAAAAGTTCTTTTATATTGCTCATTAAATCTCAACACCTTTGCCTTTAAGATAATTTACGATATCTCCAACTGTTGCAATGTTCTCAAGATCCTCTGCCGGCATCTCTATACCGAACTCCTCTTCCATTGACATTGTAAGCTCGAAGAGATCAAGAGAATCCGCATCAAGATCATCCTTAAAAGATGTCTCCAGCGTAATCTCCTCATCATCAAGGTTAAGCTGATCCTTAATCATCTCTACAATTTTCTCAAACATAATTGCCTCCTGTTTTTAATTTGATTTCCTTTTTATTTGTCTATCTAATGTTTTGACATTCAAACTATATCTGACTTTATTTTGATTGTCAAGATAATTTTGGGATTTTTTTGAATTTATGATTCTTGAGTTTAAACCTGATATAGATTAGAATACAGATATGAATATTTCAGTTAGTGCGATCTTATATAAAATTACAGATATATGCGATTGGGAGATACAAAATATTTCCCCTGCAGCCTCTTTTGACAAGATTCAACTCTTTGATCCGGATGAAGACTACGATCAGGGTAAAGGTTCACTGTTTTTCATCACTGATTCTATGATCCAGTCATATTTTGAGCATTTTTCAGATCTGTTGCATTCGGTTAATTTTTTATGCTACTGTACCGAATCATACGAGTCTTTCAAATCAAAGTATTCCGGCTTAAAGCTTGTGTACCTTATCCCCAAAAACTTTGAACCACTCTCTTTGGTGTTCAACAGGCTTGTCGCGATAATGCACTCGTTTGACATGTGGGATAAATCCCTGCACCTGAGTCTTCTAAAAAACGCAAGTCTCCAGGCTATAGTCGACGATACCGCGCCGATACTCTCCCATTCCATGGTTATTCTTGACGCAAATATGTCGGTTTGTGCCTATATGCATGTGCCCGGGGAATACGATTCATATATGGAAAGGCTTTTGATGTTGGAATATACCACTCCTGAAATGGTTCACGAATTCAGGGATGCCAATGTCGTAAACTTTCTCTTTAACGAGGAGACCTTGCATATTTCAAAATACAGGGATCACAATGAAGACAGATACAGCATGTGCTATCGGATTGCTTCTGCAAACAATGCCACGCTTGCTTATATTATAGTATTCTGCTGCAAATCCCACCCCAAGGAGAGCTATCAGTATCTGATGGATACTGTTGTTGAAAATCTCAAACTGTATTTTTTAAAGGACACCAACAAATCCAAGAACTATACCGAGGAATACGAATACTTCCTCAGCTCACTTATCGACCAGCCTGATATGAGCGACAAGAGGATAATTTCGCACCTTGCGTTTATAAAAGAGTTGACTCACGAGGGCAACTTCACTCTGGCTTCGATCCATTTCGAACAAAACCAGAAGGCTTCCATCTCATTTATCTGCTGGAACTTAAAGAATGCCTTTACAAACTTCAAGCCCTTTATTTATCAGGGCTCTATCTATGTGCTTAAAAGTTCAAAAAAATGTACTTTTGACTCATTTTTTAATGACGAGGAAAAGATCAAATTTGAAAAAAGCTTGAGCGGAGCAAAATACAGACTCGGAGTTTCAAACCTTTTTTTCAGATTAAACGATATAAGCTTCGCCAAAGACCAGTGTGATTTTGCGCTTAATTACTCCTTGGATGAAGTTTCGGATGACAATGCATATTATTACAAGGATTATGCCCTGACCGATCTGACAAAAATACTCAATTCCAGAATGGCAAGATTTATGACAGCTTCTCCTTACTATAAGCTGTTAAAGAACTATGATGACGCGAATGATACAAACCTGTGTGAGATCGTATCGCTCTACATCAGAAACAACAGAAATGTAATAAAAACCGCAGATATGCTGTATATGCACAGAAATACAATACAGAACAAATTAAAGAAAGCTTCCCAGATAATGGGAAGCGATCTTGAAAAATATGATGATTCGTTTTTCTTTTATTTGAATTCTATTTTTTAAGCTGAATACGTCCGGACTTGATATCCGCCATCATCTGCTCCTTTAAAAGTAGCGCACGATCCTTGAGACGCTTTGAAACGTTTTTGTTTGTGATGATACCTGAGATAAGCTTGGCAGATATGGTGATCTCCTTAAAGTAATATGACATATAAGCGATCATGTATTCCATAGTGTACTGATCCATACCACACATCGGATAATACTCGCTGGTCATAGCCTTTAAGAATCCGTCATAAGCCTGGCGATAATATTTCTCTGCCTCAGCTTTTGTCTTTTCGTAATTCGGATCTGTAGCCTCCATCTCCTCAAGCTTCGCCTTTAAAAGCCATGCTAAATGCAGACATATAAAGGCTCTCTCACTTACTTTTCCCTTCTTTGCAACTGCACACGCAAGGGCAAGCTCATATCTTTCAACAGCATAGTCATATGTGTAGACAGGCTCCGGCCACGGATCCTCCCTCTCGAAGTTTGCCGTAATCTGCTCCTTTATAAGCTTTAACTGTGCAAGAGAAATATGCTCATAATATCTTGTCATGGCAGCATATCCGCAATTCGGACAGGCAATAACTTCGTATTTGAGTGTATCAACTCCCTTCGCAATCGGACGAAGATCAGGTCCTGACTCCATACGTCTTACCTTGCTGGTCTTTAACGACTTGTATGTGATCTGTTTGTCACAATTCTTGCAGACAACCTTTCTGTCAAGTATCATCTCAGCTTCGGTGGTCTCATCCAAAGACTTGGTATTTTGATGTTTGAGTTTTCTCTCCTCCTCAAGCTGCTTGATTTTTTCTTCTTTACGCTCCTCCGATGCTGTAGAAAAAAGCGAATCACTGTCAAAATTCATATTTGACTTAAGTGCCATAACATTCCCTCCGTAAATCTAAACGACATATATTATTGTTTCGGCATTTTAAACGAGCTTTTCAACGAAACAATCCTGTTAAATACAAGGTTGTCCGGTGCGGAATCCTTGCAGTCGACTGTAAAGAATCCCTGTCTGACAAACTGGAAAGTATCAAAAGCCTTCGCATCCTTTACTTCCGGTTCAACAAAAGAATGCATAACCTTTAACGAGTCAGGATTGATATTGACATTGCCCTCTTCATTATATACGCCTTTTTCTTCATCGACAAGGCTTTCATACAAACGAATTGTTGCCGGAACTGCGGTTTTCGCATAAACCCAGTGTATGGTTCCCTTCACCTTTCTTCCGTCCGGTGAGTTGCCGCCGTAGGAATCCGGATCATATGTACAGTATATCTCGGTAATGTTTCCGTTCTCATCCTTCTTGAAGTCATTGCATTTAACAAAATATGCATTCATAAGACGAACTTCATTTCCCGGGAACATCCTGAAGTATTTGCGAGGTGGCTCCTCCATAAAGTCGTCTCTATCGATATAAATCTCTCTTCCAAACGGTACCTGTCTGGTTCCGAGCTCTTCATTTTCAAGGTTGTTCGGGACTGTAAGATACTCCGTCTTGTCCTCCGGATAGTTGGTGATGATCACCTTTATCGGATCTATAGCTGCCATCACACGGGGTTTCTTAACCTTTAAGTCCTCCCTGATACAATACTCAAGCATTGCATAGTCACTCTCGGAATTGGATTTTGAGATTCCGGAGAGCTCAACAAACTTCCAGATAGACTCCGGTGTAAATCCTCTTCTTCTTAGTCCGCTGATAGATACAAGTCTCGGATCATCCCACCCGTCAACGACACCGTCTTCTACAAGCTTTTTGATATATCTCTTGCCGGTAACAACATTTTTGAGATACATCTTGGCAAACTCGATCTGCTTCGGAGGATTCTCATAATTTCCTCCCTCAACCACCCAGTCATAGAGCGGTCTGTGATCCTCAAACTCAAGAGTACAGATGGAATGTGTGATTCCCTCAATGGCATCCTCCGTAGGATGAGCAAAATCATACATCGGATAGATACACCACTTGTCGCCTGTTCTGTGATGTGAGATATGGGCAACCCTGTAAAGGATCGGATCTCTCATATTGATATTTGGAGAAGACATATCTATCTTGGCGCGGAGAACCTTCTCTCCGTCCTTGTATTTACCTTCCTTCATCTCCTCAAAAAGCTTGAGATTTTCCTCAACAGAACGATTTCTGTATGGATCATCCTTTCCGGCTTCTTTGAGTGTTCCGCGGTACTCTCTGATCTCATCTGCATTGAGATCGGAAACATACGCCTTGCCCTCTTTTATAAGCACGACCGCTTTCTCATACATCTGGTCGAAATAATCCGACGCGAAGAAAAGTCTGTCCTCAAAGTCGGCTCCAAGCCATTTTACATCCTCTATTATCGCATCAACAAACTCATCTTTTTCTTTTGTAGGGTTTGTGTCGTCAAATCTGAGATTGAATGTGCCGCCATACTGTTTTGCAAGCCCGTAGTTCAGAATAATAGACTTCGCATGTCCAATATGAAGATAGCCGTTTGGCTCCGGGGGGAAACGAGTCGCTATCTTTTTGACCGCCCCCTCTTCTAAATCCTTATCTATGATATTTTCAATGAAATTTCTTGAAACCTTTTCTTCGTTAGTGTTCTCCAATTACTTGTCTCCTCGATCTATATTATTATAGTTTTATCTGATGATATGCTTATGCGTAAACAGGTGATCCTGACAGTATTCATAGTTACCGTTGCATTTTGAACAGAATCTGAATGTAAGAGTAGGATCATCCTCAGGTGTTCTGCCGCATATCGCACACTTATGCTTTGAAATGGTCTGACGTTTGATCTTTGCCTGATCCATTGACTTCTTATATTGTTGTTTGCGATGTATCTCCTTTGGCGAAATACTCTTATAATTCCTGGTAGCGAAGAAGAAAATCACAAAGTTGAGCAAGGACATTCCGATCGCCATCCTGCCTGCGCCGTCACTTCTAAAGAAGGTGTACCCCATAATGGCAGCGTAAAATACAGCCATCCACTTCATTCTGATCGGTATTATAAACCATAGCAATACCTGCATATTCGGGTAGCATATCGCAAAAGCCAAAAAGATAGACATATTGATATAATAGGTACTGAAATATGAACCTATCATATTCGGTCCCATTCCGGTGATAAAAAAGAGTAGGAAAGCTCCCAAAATCGTAAAGATTATACCGCCGAAAATATAGAGGTTGAACTTGAATACTCCCCAGGTTCTCTCAAGATTTCTTCCGAGTGAATAATAGAAGAACATCATGATAACCGCCCAGATAATGCTGGTTCCCGGCGGAATAAGCACCCAGGATACAAGTCTCCAGACCTGACCGTGAATTATGGCATACGGCTCCAAAGTCAGATACATCAAAGCGTTCGGATTTGTAAACATAAGGATGTATCCGATTATATATGCAACTATGATATATAACATGAGGTTTTTGATGGCAAATCTGCCGATCGAACTCTCCAGTTTGTTCAAAAACTTCATCAAAATACTCCAATCAATATATTTTGAGATTATACAATAATAAATCTTTTATTACAATACCAATACTTACAGGCTGTCAAGTGCACTCTTAAGATCGGCGATCAGATCATCTGCGCTTTCAAGTCCGCACGAAAGTCTGACCATTCCGGCAGGTATTCCCGCTTCTTTTAACTGCTCATCTGTCATCTGTCTGTGAGTATGGGCTGACGGACACAGGCACCATGTCCTGGCGTCTGCAACATGAGTCTCAATAGCGACAAGAGAAAGTTTCTTCATGAATTTTTCGGCTTCGCTTCTTCCACCCTTTACCACAAACGAAACGACTCCGCATGATCCGTTCGGAAGATACTTCAAAGCCCTCTCATGATATTTATCATTTTCAAGGCCCGGATAAGTAACCGACTCGATCTTATCGTGTCCTTCTAAGAACTGTGCAACCCTTAATCCGTTTTCGCAGTGTCTTTGCATCCTTACATGAAGACTCTCGAGTCCCATATTTAAATAGAACGCATTCTGCGGAGACTGAATGGATCCCAGATCTCTCATAAGCTGGGCTGTACACTTGGTGATAAATGCGCCTCCCTGGCCAAACTGTTTTGTATATGTAATCCCGTGATAACTCTCATCCGGAGTGGTAAGTCCCGGGAATTTATCCGAGTATCTGTCCCAGTCAAATTTGCCTGAATCTACAATAGCTCCACCGACAGCAACACCGTGACCGTCCATATATTTTGTGGTTGAGTGTGTAACTATATCTGCTCCCCACTCTATAGGTCTGCAGCCTACAGGGGTCGGGAATGTGTTGTCAACAATAAGAGGTACTCCGTGATCATGCGCAGCCTGTGCAAACATCTCGATATCAAGGACTGTGAGTGCCGGATTTGCAACAGTCTCACCGAACACAAGCTTTGTGTTCTCCTTGAATGCAGCGTCAAGCTCTTCCCTGGTACAATCAGGCGATACAAAGGTAGTCTCTATTCCCATCTTTGCCATAGTCACATAGAGAAGGTTAAAAGTTCCACCGTAGATGGATGATGAGGCAACGATGTGATCTCCGCATCCGGCTATATTGAACATGGCAAAAAAGTTGGCTGCCTGTCCGGAAGATGTAAGCATTGCTGCCGTACCTCCCTCAAGCTCTGCTATCTTGGCAGCAACCGTATCGTTGGTCGGGTTTTGAAGTCTGGTATAGAAATATCCCTCTGCCTTCAGATCAAACAGGTCTCCCATGTCCTCGCTGGTTTCGTATTTAAATGTAGTGGACTGGATAATCGGAACCTGTCTCGGCTCGCCGTTTTTCGGTGTATATCCGCCCTGCACACATATTGTATCCTTATTGTAATCGCTCATTATTTACTCCTGAATTTACAAAAACTTTCGCAGGCTGTTATACCTGCGAAAGCATTCGTTTTATTTAATGTGATATCCAAATATATTTCTTATTGTATCTCGATATTTGAAATGGCAACTCTTATCTGATCGTCGTCCTTGTCCTCAATATCAGGTATTTCAACAAGTCCGCCTTTCTTTGCAGCCTCAACTATCTTCTCATAGAGGAGGACCGAAAGTGCATGAGGCAACTGACATCCGACCTCGATATGTTCACCGTTTGCTGAAACTATCATAACTTTGTCATGCTTCTGCGGTACAAGGATGCATCCTGTACAATCCACAAAAAACTGCATTGGTTTGTTGTTGTCAATAACTGAAAATGTCTTCATCTTATAACCCTCCATAATATGAAATGTTAATAAACCGCAATTTAGTATACCCTATTTTACAAGGTAAGTTCAAGGATTTTTGTATGTTTGACAAAAACCTTTCACAAAGCTACATATTGGCTGCCGCCGAGGACAACATAAGCTTGATCCTGTTAAGCTGATTTACCTCGCTCGCACCCGGATCGAAATCGATCGCTACGATATTTGAGTTAGGATACTCATGTCTTAATTTCTTGATCACGCCCTTTCCTACTATATGGTTTGGCAGGCAGGCAAACGGCTGACAGCAGACAATATTAGGAACATTCTCATTGATAAGCTCTATCATCTCGCCGGTCAGGAACCAACCCTCTCCGGTCTGATTTCCGACAGATACGATCTTGTCTGCCGCATCAGCAAGCTTATAAATATCAGCAGGCGGATCAAATCGTTTACTCTCTGTAAGCGCCCGTCTTGCATCTTTTCTAAGCCATTCGACAAACTTTATACCCAGATTACAAAGGAACTTGGTCTTTTTGGACATTCCGAGTGTATCTGCTTTGAAGTTGGCATTTACAAAGCAATACAGGAAGAAGTCAAGCATATCCGGCACAACAGCCTCAGCGCCCTCAGCCTCCAGAAGTTCAGCCAGATGGTTGTTTGCCGCAGGCATGAATTTAACAAGGATCTCTCCGACTATACCGACACGAGGCTTTTTGAGATCCTCCTTAAGCGGAATGTTATCAAAATCCTGTACTATCTCGCGGCACATCCTCTTGTATACAGAATGGCTCGGTACCTTTGGAGTCGTGAGGAAATCGATTGTCTTTTTCTTCCATTTTTCGTGGAGCGCATTGACAGATCCCTCTTCCAGCTCGTACGGTCTGGTTCTGTAGACACATCTCATAAACAGATCTCCGAAAACCATACCGTAAACTGCTTTCTTCGCCATGGCATAGGTGATCTTAAATCCGGGATTTCTCTCGAGTTTGCTAAGGTTCAGAGAGATAACCGGGATCTCCGGATGTCCGATTCGTTCAAGCGCACGGCGGATAAATCCGACATAGTTTGAAGCACGGCATCCTCCACCGGTCTGAGTCATCATAACCGCAAGGTGTTCAAGGTCATACTTTCCCGAAAGAACAGCCTCCATAACCTGTCCAACGACCATTATTGACGGGTAGCAGGCATCATTGTTTACAAACTTAAGACCCATCTCAACTGCACGCTTGTCGTCATTATCCATTACGATTACATTGTACCCGCACGATCTAAACGCCGGCGCAAGTATGTCAAAGTGCATCGGAGACATCTGAGGTGCAAGTATGGTGTATGTTTTTCTCATCTCCTCGGTAAATATCGATCTGGTGAAGTTTGCAGGCATGACTTCGCGTTTTTCCTGATGTTTTTCCTTCACCCTAATAGCTGAGATAAGGGATCTCACCCTGATCCTTGCAGCTCCGAGATTGTTTACCTCATCGATCTTTAAGCAGGTATATATCTTTCCTGAACGCGTGAGAATGTCACTGACCTGATCAGTCGTAACCGCATCTACTCCGCATCCAAAGGAATTCAACTGTATAAGGTCCAAAAAGTCAGTCTTTTTTACATAGTTCGCAGCAGCATAGAGTCTTGAATGGTACATCCACTGATCCAGTACTATAAGCGGATGTTCCACCTCATCGAGGTTTGATATGGAATCCTCTGTAAGCACTGCAAAACCGTATGAATTTATCATCTCCGGAATACCGTGATTGATCTCCGGATCCAGATGATACGGACGTCCGGCAAGGACTATACCCTTCTTTCCGGTCTTCTTTAAGTATTCAATTGTCTGTCCCCCCATGCGGTACATATCGTTTCTGGCATTGTCGAGCTCTTCCCATGCGGCTTTAACAGCCTCACTGACCTCTTTTGCCGGAATGTCAAACTCTTCTTTGAAAACCTCACAAAGTCTGTTTGTAAGAGAGTCCAGATCCGCAAACGACATAAACGGATTTAAGAACCTCACCTTTCCCGAAGTGATCTCATCTACATTATTCTTGATGTTTTCCGAGTAAGATGTAACTATCGGGCAGTTATAATTGTTATCAGAGTTTGCAAACTCTTTTCTCTCATAAGGAATTGCCGGATAGAAGATAAAATCGAC
>CAJOQF010000051.1 GCA_905236295.1 uncultured Eubacterium sp.
ACTTGTTTATAGGAACAAAGATACTCGTCGATTGTGCCAAACTGCTGCCCAAGCTCATCTTTAGGTCAAATATTAATTAGTCATTTAAAAATAATAGTTTTACAGTTATTCGGAAGGTAACAAAAAATAGGGTCAGCTAGTTTAGGCCAATTTCGAATTCTCCCTCAAATCCTGACCCATCGGACAGTAGAATTGTGATGTTATAAATACCGATATCCCCATTTATGGGCAGCATAACGGAACCCAAACTGGAGCCCACTTCATACTCGATATAATCCCCAGTGAAAGCATTTGTAATAATGACATCAACATCTCCGATATTCTGAAGAAATTGAAGGCATATAGATGATATGAAATCATCATAATATGCTACAATCGGGATGTCTGTAGATGAGCGATGCGTCCTTCCTGTCTCAATAGTATTGTCCAAGACACGGATGGGTATGAACTGATGTTCGTCCTCGGCCGACCAGGAAGCAGTCGCCGCAAGACAGATGATTGATAGAAGAAGCACAATTTTTTTCATACGCTTTGCAATTTGGTTGTCGTTGCAAAGTTACGCTTCAAATGTGCTAAATTGGATCGCCTCCGGTCTTAACAGCGGGTTGCATAATTCCTTGATTTACACCAAGTTATCCTGCCGTTAAGAAGAGAAATCTAAACATCCGATATAACTGCTTGATTATCAAATACTTATACCCCCCCCGTGTTTAAACCGCACTATTACGCATTGATTATCAGATAGTTATTCAATGAAATCCAAATAAAAATTCTTATAAGGGGAAGATAGTTGTGATATTTCGACTTTGAGACGGTTCTTCTTAGTATATACGGTCCCGACAGAATAACCAGTGAGATTTGAGATTGTGGTTGCATCAAAACCAGCAATGACATACATCAAAAACCGGAAATCTTGTTCTTTATGGTTTGGCAGATCCTTTCTAAGTTTATCAATGATATTGTCGAGCGATCCGTTTACCAGCGACATAAACCTATTCTGGGATTCTTTATCGTTTACAATCACATCCAGCTGCCGCATCGCTTCATCGTACAAAACATCCTTCCTGTCCTTTTTAATCGGAGACAAATATGCGGCACAAAGATTGTTCAACGTCTTGTATTGAGCTTTATATATAGTGGCAAACTGTTTTCGAAGTTGTAAAAGTGCCATTTCTTTTTCAGCCAATTGGGCATTCATTGAAGCTGCCTGTGCATTATGGAGGTCAAGCATTTGCTGAGATTCGTGTTGCAGCGCCGATAATTCCTCAATTCTTTTATCATACACAGCCATCCTCTTGAGGTATAGCATAATAAGAACGCCCAAAAGAATAATGGAAAGGAGAATAATAACCGCTATTCTCTGTTTCTCAATCTCATTCTCTTTCTTTAGGACTGTAGTCTCGGCTTGGAGATAATCTCGTTGTGACCGTATTAACGATTGACTAAGAGCAGTTAACACTATCGAGTCCTGTACAAGAACAGATTGCTCAAGGTCTTCAAGGGCTTGCCTATATCGTCCTTGTTCCCGATATATTCGATAACGCCATAACTGTACGACATCCTGTTGCTTCTTTATTTCTGTCAGTTGTCTGATAACCTCATCGGCGACCGAACGATCCCCCTCCAACTGATGAGCATATGCATATATACAATAGGCCTCTACAGACATCAGGTCCGGATGGTTTATTGCTATCTCTTCAATAATATCGATACACTTCGAAGGATTTGGTTCCGGCATCCTGATAAGATCCTTCGCATAACTTATACGACGTCGATAATATGTATTTAAATCATATACTGGCATCGCAAAGAAAGAATCATACGCTTTGACAGCATTATCCCATTGCCTGCTATTGGCATAGCATGAAGCCAAATGCCCGGTTATGGCCCAGACACCGATACTGTCTCCGGCTAGGTGGCCATATTTCAGAGCTTCTTTCACATAATACAATTCCTGTTCTTCATTGTTGTTTCTTGAGAAGATGTCGGAAATGGCAGAATTAATGAGTTCTTTATAGTGATTATCAGAGACTTTTGCAGAATCTTCAAGTGCTAAGAGATAATCATGCATAGCCCTGTCATCCTCGCCGCGATTCGCATGAATACACCCCTGATAAAAGAAGGTCCTCATTTTTGAGGAGGAAGGACCACGCTTTGAATAATAATCAGATGCCGGACCGATGATGCCTAAATCTGTCGTATCGATACAGTTCTTGTCAAGCGCAGTTGCATACAAGAGAGAATACTGAGCTTGTGATTTCCCGGATTCTAATGATTCACGCGAAATAGATTCGAGAACCACCAATGCGCTATCTGGTCGTTCCTGGATATACTTTTCAATGTCATCCAAAACAGCATTGATGTGATGGTTGACACAAGAAAAAACAGTGCATAAAAGGGACAGCGATATGAATATAGATGGTTTCCTCATAAGGTTTATTGCAAACAACTTTACAAAGATACCGCTTTTCAATGATACAGCGAAATGTTTTTACCTTGTAATGAATCGCATAAACAAATTAGGATTCATTCTTCCACCCCCTTCAGCGCCTCTTTGACGGCGTTCTCCGGTAGTACGCCGGCTTCAATGCCCACCTTGCAGGTAAGGCGGAAGTTGTTGATGGCGGTACGGCGGAGTTTTTTCTGGGCCTGTTCCAGTTC
>CAJOQF010000052.1 GCA_905236295.1 uncultured Eubacterium sp.
CTTCTTTATGGTATAATTGGGATACACAACAACATCCAATTTACCAGGAGGTCTATGCCATGTCTAAAAGTATAGCACAAACCAGCCAGTATGCAAGTGATTTTTTGTCATCCGCAAAAGAATTTATCAAAAGGTTCCGTGTGGGAGCTTCCCTGAAAACTGCAAACGCCTATAAAGCAAAGGGAATCCCTGTCGTTACGGTCTTCCAATATCTGTTCTCTGTCGTTTTCACGCACCAGTCTGCTTATGCGGACATCAGGAGCGAAAAGCACAGCCCTGGCTTCAAAAAGGACACAGTGTACCGCTTCCTTAATATGCGATGCGCCAACTGGATACGCTTTACCACACTCCTTGCCCTGCGCATCATACAGGATGTCTTCATCCCTGCCGGGGATGGAGATGGAGGGGATGCATCGCTCATCGTGGACGACTCCGTGTTCAGCCGTGACCGCTCAAAAACAGTGGAACTGCCCGCGAAGGTCTATGACCATGCGCATAAGATATACCTGAAAGGCTTCCGTATGCTCAGCTTAGGCTGGACGGATGGCATCTCCTTCATGCCAGTCTCGTCTGTTCTCCTGTCCAGTGAAAACAAGAAGTCCCGTTACAATGAGGCAGGTGACATTGATCATCGTGCCAATTGGCTACAAAGCAAGGAAGCTTGCGATGGCAAAGGGCACAGACGCCATGCTCGAACTCCTCCAGTCAGCGAAAAAGGCGGGACTGCGGGCGAAGGATGTCCTTTTTGACAGCTGGTTCGCATCACCGAAAACGATCATTGCGGTAAAAGATACTGGTTATGATGTCATCGCCATGATCAAAAAACATCCGAAGTACTTTTATGGATATGACGGTGAAAAGCTGACCATGATGGATATCTACAGGCGGAACCGGAAACGACGCGGGCGCTCAAAGTATCTGCTCTCGATCCTCGCCACTGTATACAAGGATGGCAGGGAGCTACCTGTCAGACTTGTCTATGTCCGCAATCGGAGCAACAGGAAGGACTACCTTTGCCTCATATCTACGGATACATCTCTTACAGAAGAAGAGATCATCAGGCGTTATGGGCGGCGGTGGAAGATCAAGGTATTTTTCAAAGTCTGCAAGAGCCATCTCCGTCTTGCTAAAGAGTGCCGCAGTCTTTCCTATGATGCTATGTCTGCCCATGTAGTGATCGTCTTTGCACGCTATATGATGCTGTCCGTCAAAAACAGAGAATCAGAAGACCCCCGCACAATGGGAGAACTTTTCAGGCTCATCTGTGATGAGTTGGAAGAGGCACCATGGGTCGCAGCATTGGAGATGCTGATGAAAATGTTCATCGATTACGCAGAGGAACATTTTGACATATCCGAACAGGAAGTCAGCCAAATGGTCGATGGATTTATGATGGCACTTCCAGATAATATCAGGTGGTCGCTTAATGTGGCTTAAAGGGGAAAGTGCGTCCTTTTAGCACCTATCCGTCTAGCTGATGCCAACGGTTACGGTCTGTTTTATAAGTGCGAAGTTTGAGTCTTGTAATTTTTTTGGCGGTATATAGACACAAATAGCTTTTAACTTTGTGACATTTATTCCAGCCATTATTGCTCCGGCACTTACCAATTCAATTTGCCTTTGGATATCACCACTATAATGAAGTTGTCGCATCATGAACTCCGGTGCCACTTTTGAACTATCAACTCGTATTCTTAGCACGTCAGAGTGAATTATTCCTTTGTCATAAGTCTCTGGAAAAACAGCGCACCTACCCACATTCCCTTTTCTGGACATCGCAATGTCCCCAGGTTTGATCGAGTATTGTTCAAGAGTATGTGCTTTTTCCTTCGTCACAAAATGCGTTGACATAGTTTTAAACTCTGAATTAATCTGTGGAATTTCCCATACTTCAACTCCTGAACTTGTATAATCATCTTTTCCAAGCTGTGTTCCAAATGGACCGCACTTAATATCATTAGGATCAGCACATACATCTATGAGCTTGCATTTATCCCATTTGCACATGGGATCAGCCAAATCCCCAAACATCTCGACAAATCGGGCTTTGATGAGAGTATCGAACAAAGTCAATTCTTCTTTTCGTGCATCTATAATAGTAGACAACATATCCAAAACTTTAACGACTTCTGCTTGCTTCTCTTGACTTGGATATTCTATTCTAACTTCTTTTAGCCACGTAAAATGCCTATTATATCCCGTATCAGGAATTCGAGCATTTCTTAATGCATAATACAAATATTTATAATTTGCATTTTGTTTCTTTGACTTAAGGAGTTTTACACCGTCCGCTCCAAGAAAAAAAGGTTTATCAACATACTTGATTACACGCGTATGGTCACCAAATATTATCGCTGGGATATCTTCAAACAATCCTTTATTTAAATTTGTATATCCGGCAACAATGTTTTGACCCTGATCGATTATAATATGCTTACCTTCTGTCAGGTATTCCTCTTTAGGAATCTTAGTCCCAAGACTTGTGCAGTCTTTGAAAATATCATTAAAGGCTTCCATCTACCACCTCTACAAATCTCAGTTATCTATTGTTTTCCTCGTTAGCTTCAGAAATAATACCTTCTAATTCTTTCATAAGTTCCGGATACTCATCATGGATTGTATTAAAGACATCTTCCATCCGAAGTGTTTGATAGCGATGAGCTGCGATATCCCTCATCCCTGCGACTGCTTTCCATGGAAAGGATGTATACTGTTTCCTGGTCTCATCAGTTATAACTTTCACCAGCTCGCCGACATTAATACATGTCATGCTGAGAGCACGCTTCAGCGTTTCGTCATTCAAGAAAAGATCTTTGTCAGTCTCTCCCAAAATTTCAATACCAACACGCATCTCTTTCATAATCTTTTGAATCGTAATAAAGTCTCTATGCCGCATACAGCACCACCTCTTTGCCGATTTCAAGAATATCATCTTCCTGAATAGGACCGTGTACAATATCCACATTCAGTCCCAGGGCATCTTCCATGTCAATTTGTATTTTTGACAATGTAATCAAAGAAACGGGAGTTGAAAATTCTAATATAAGATCCACATCA
>CAJOQF010000053.1 GCA_905236295.1 uncultured Eubacterium sp.
CCGCCCCTCGGTATAGCTGCCGACACAGCCGAAAGGATTCCTCCCGTGCTGCCGTTTGTGACAAAAAACGATCTGCCGGCGCCGAAAATCGTCGCAGCTCTATCCTGCAATCGTTTTAGAATATCCTGTGCATCATGAAGATTGTCAAAACCGTCTATCTCCGTTATATCGTATGCAAAACCGGCATCACACCCCGGGAAACCCAATTCGCCGGTTACCCTCTGCTTGTGGCCGGGCATATGCATTTTTACCCAATCCGACGAATGATATTCCTTAAGCGCCTCTATCAGTTCACCCAATATCAGAACTCCTTTTTATACGACTCGACGTAGTTTACCAAAAAATCTGCCATCTTTTCAGGGTTATCGAGAGGAAACAGAGGATATTCGGTCTCCACCTCATAATCCGCCACTACAGCCAGGCGATACTTCGAGTCACAGACAAACTCCTCGTTGTATCCCTTTCGAAGAACTTCGATCTTTTTTAAGTTGCTCTTCTTATATCCCTCTGTAATTATCAGATCGACATCCCCGACCATCTCTATAATATCATCTACCGATACGGGTTCATCATGCAAAAATACCATTGCTGTTTTACTCATTGATGATATCGCTACAGCATCAGCTCCGGCATGAGTGAACCTATAGCTGTCTTTGCCGGGTTTATCTATCTCAAAATCGTGCGCATCGTGTTTTATCACACCAAGGCGCAAATTTCTTTTTTTCAGTTCAACTATAAGTTTTTCAATGTAAGTGGTCTTTCCGGTATTGGACGGAGCTACAAATGATACGGCCGGAATATTCCTTTTGGTATCTGAAACAGATATCTTCAGATGGCTGAGCGCCCTGTAGTAATCCTGCCTGTGATTCATATTGAAGAAACAAAGCTCAGCGTTTCGGTCGTAATTTTCTCCAACAAACAGGTCTTTCTCCTCAATATATTTACACTCAACCTTGTCGTGAATTCTTTTTAGACTGTAGTTTCTCTCTCCGATACACTCCTCTATATATTTAAGACAACGCCTTGAATACACTGCAAACAGCGACTCTATCTTGCCACTGTTCCTCCTGATAATTGTAACATCAGCGCCATTTGACGACTTAGCAACATTTGCAGCAATCGCGGCATCCGCAAAGGGATTATCCACAGAGACAAAGATAAGTCTTTCTTTATTGGTCTCCTTTAAAACTGAATAAATCCCTCCCATAGGACCGATTCCTCTAATACTGTCCTCTATCATTGGTCGGGAAATATCTATTCCATCTAAATCAGAGATTCGATCCACTGAAATATAGATATCCTCAAAATGCGGTCTGAACCTCTTTATCATATATTCAATTAACGATTCATCGCCAAACGGAAGCTTTGCTTTATCAGATCCCATACGGGTACTTTTGCCACCGGCAAGTATTACTAATCCGTAATCCATTTTACCTTTTCCTTTTTTAATACGAAAAATGGCTCTGCATAATGCAGAGCCATCAAACTTTTTAAAAGTGCGCCTCCAGGGGCTCGAACCCTGCACACCCTGATTAAGAGTCAGGTGCTCTACCAAATGAGCTAGAGGCGCATTGCTTAGACACAAGCGATATTATATAGCATAAAAATACCAAATGCAAGCATTTTTTTCAAAAAGTTTGAATATTTTTTATTTACTAACCGCAAACGCCCAATTTACGCGCTTTCCTGTAAATAATTTTTTAAACAACATACGCTTTAATCAAAAATATCTTCATATTTTTGTCTTTTTAGTTTGAATCGGAATACTTTTTTCTTTTTATCGGAGCTGTTCTCTTCGAAAAATTCTTCTCCATCTTTCTTTTCTTTTGGAGGCTCAAAAAACTGTGATTCGCTCTCGAGCATAGACAGTGGCGGTACCTCCAACAGATCAAACCCATCCCCCTCAAGCCTCTTTGAAAGATTTGCCACCCACGGAGATATAACCTTATCCTTCTTCACTATCTGCCCCACTGTACTTTTTATCTTATCCTTGAAATTACCGTTGTCATTATTTCCGGCACCGGGCAGATAACAGAACTTAAATTTCCTGCAGGATTTATCAACGAATACATAGTTCGGGTCGAAAACCACCGATTTTTCATTCAGCATATATGTTTCCACTCCCCTGAGCGCCCTTCTTATGCTGATGATAAATAATCCAAACTCACGCTGGCTCATTCCACTCCTCTTTATATGATCTGAGATGCTCTCCATCTCTGTTGTATCATAAATAAAAGATATCTGTCCATCTTCAACCAGAACATAGAATGATAAAAAAGTTCTTATACTGTTGTAATAGAACATCTCCGTCTCATAATCCGACCAGTTTTTACCGTCGACCTTTATTATCATTGTATTCTTGTCCATTTCTTTTTTATAGCTCACTTCCATAATCAGTGTCCTCCTTTCGCTCCCTCCAGGTTAATTGTACGCACGATCTTCATCGGATTTAACTCAATCTGCGACTCATTGTAGCCTATAAGCTCCGACTTTCCTTTTTCATGCAAACCTATGCCGAGCATGATCGCCGCATAGAAAAACAACATCACAATCGGCATGATAAATGCCGCCTCTACAGTAAAACTTGCCTTAACAAACATATATCCACCAGATATGCCAATCCCAAAAACGGGATAAACGGCATCTCATACTCCTTCCTTTTCTTTTTAAAAATAACCAGTATCAAGGCTACGCAACCGGACATTACAAGAGCTAAAACAAGTTCGTACATAACACGATAAAGTCCTAAAAACAACCCCATCACCATAACCATCAGCGCATCGCCCATTCCAATCTTTCCCTTTGATAACCACGATACCAGCATCATTACAACCCCCGGAATTATACCGGGCAGAAAGAAAGAGACATCCATATGTGCGTTAACATTTACAATAATCGCCAGGGCCGCTCCAGCTGCTATCAGATACAACCCAATCTGTCTGCGCCTTATATCCTGCAAACTACCAATTCCCAAAACCGCTCCAAAAATAATATTTGCCATCGCTTCCTCCCAACTAACCACATTTTGAGCAAGGCGGCATTCCTCCTAAAGAATCCAGCCTCACATGATATATTGTTCTTTTTAAACCCGAACAGTTCCTGTCCGTGTGATATCTGGTTCCGAAAGTGGTTATATACACGCTTCCCCTTGCACCCCTTCCACAAAGTTCACACGGATAGTACTTACCATGTGAAGAGTTTCTGTAGGAATCTATATTTGTAACAGATGCTCTTTTAATAGACGGATTCAAGTAAGAGCATTCACGACTTCTGTGATATACTGTTCCGTTTTTTGTCACATATACCCACTCGGAGTTTTCCGCATTTTCATAATCTATGCTTCTTCCCGTCCACTTCCTGGCGACTGCCTGCTGCCTGATATTAAAAGTTTTTTTACCTATGACAGAAAATGGCATCTTTATCTTGTACCTCGCCACAAGCTTTATATAGTCATCCTCCATTTTGGACGACGTAATGTAAACTCCGCTTATATCTCCGTTTACAAATGAAAAGCTCATACCATTCGAAGTCATTATCTGCTTGGCTTTCGCCGATGCGCCGATTCCCAGAGCAAAATTCGCAATTCCGGTTAATCTGTCATTTCCCGCACTCTGCGCGACTGTCTGTTCAACAGCCTCCGCCCGAACCGCCTGGTCAAGTGCATTCTGTACGGCAAACTCCACCCGAAACACCTGAAAGCAGTACAAAAACATCGCCATTACAATAACTATGATCGGCATCACAAACGCCGCTTCAACTGTAAAAGAGGCTTTGAGATAGGCAAAGGGAAGTGCCCCACATTTAGAGACAGTCTGACTAGAATTCCCTTCTCCTGAAAGAATATTGTCTGTGAGAGTTTTTATATTATAACGAGGGTTTTTGTTTATGTTTTTTATATGTTTGTAGATTATTTGGGACACTTCACTTCACCTACCTCTCGCCCTTTATAAACTATGTATCATCCAGATAACTGTAAGTTACGTTTCTTATGTAATCGTAGTTCTGTGGTTTTCCGTCTATTTCCTTCACAAATCGTAAAAACAACGGGGATGACTGATAGGTTAATTCAAACTCCATCGAGAGAACTTCCGTATCGAGTGCGAACTTTTCCTTTCCTTCAATTGTTCTCATGTTGGCCTCCATGAGATTTTGAATATTTTTAAGTTGTTTATCATCATTTTGAAGAAACAGCATAGCCACCAAATACATGTCATAATCAAAGCCACCGCTGCTTTCCCTCGCCTTAAGATATCCTGAGCCTACGCTTCCCAGATTTTTGAGACTAAGCGTCCACTCTATCGGCGTTTTTATGAGCGCTACCTTGCCTCCGCTTAAAAGAGTTCTAAGATCGAGGATGCTCTCGCCATACGCCCATGCGAGTACTATGCCCTCTTTGACTGCAGATATTAATTGTGGGGATGCAAATAATGTACATATTGCAGTTGCAAGCTCAAACGCCTCGGCATCCTTGACCGGATCCTGGTAGATCGAGTAAAAATTGCAGGCCTCCCTTACAAGAAGTATTCGGTTCACCGCCTTTTTTAAGTTTGCCTCATCAGACGCTTTTCCGAATAATATGTACTCTTTTTCGTAATCCAGCGCTCCCCATCGCTTTCCTTTTACATATGAGCTAAAGTATTTGTCCACATATCGAAGAACCAGACCTCTGTTTACCACATTGAAAGGATTCTCTTTTTCCTGCTCCCAATTCCCCGTTTTTAACAAACGACTGCTTAACAGGTTGCTCTCGTCTAATGTTTTCTCCGAAATCCTGCTGGGGTTTTCTATCACCAGATCAAGGATTCCGTGACTCTTTAGATTGTTTAAGGTTGTAAGGGGATTACCACCGTATGCGTTCACAGTATTTACCGCCTCATCATTTTGTGTGGTCGCAAGTTCAGTCGAGGGAGATGCCCCTCTAATCCGAAGGGATGTTTCGGTTTCATTACTTACCTCATTGATTCGATTTGCGTTGTTTTCTATGCGATTAAAGGCATTTTCATTATCCGCACTAACATACCCCGTCAGATTCTTTGCTCCTGTCAGCACATCCTTTAAGGCTTCCTGTTTTGCACATTGCGCCATCTGCTGATACAGTCCCATCCCGCCATCATCTGTCACAAGCCTGTAGCTTGTGACATCTGAATTAGCGAGTACCTGTCTCAGCCAGAATGATTTCCCATCATTTACCGGCTGCATCGTAGTGTTTGCCACCGTCTCCGCCGCCTCATAGACCGGCGAAAAATCTAATCCGTCTTTTCCATAGACCGAATATGCATACAGATGGTATTTTTTATAAAAATCTCTGTCAAACCCTGCAAATACTGACTCTGCAACCCCCAAAGAATTTTGTTTGCTCAAAAACACCGTTCCGTATATCCTGACAGATTCAAGCAGCGTAAATACAATACTTAGAATCAATATGGTAGTGATCATCATATAAAGAGTCATGCTTGCTTTCACTTTTTTGTGTATTAAACCATTAAGCTTCATTAGCCAAACACACCCTCAGAATCACTTTCAACATTGTCAAATATGCTTTGAACAAACTCTTTTATCCTGTCTTTGAATATAATTACAACGGCAATTATTACCGCGATGATCAGGATAACCTCAACTACTCCTATTCCGTCTTCTTCCAAGAAAAACCTTTTTACATCCAACATATACTTAACCTCCTTCTTTCATTAAAAACATTTCCTACATTCCCATCAGTACCGGCGCCATAAGAACGACAAGAACGACTCCGAGCATCAGTATCATTGGCATGAGAAGCTTTGTTCCCGCCTGTTCTCCGATCCTTTTAGCTTCCCGCTTCTTATCTTCAAAGGCATCTGTAACCTCTCTTTCCAACTGACCGAGCATTCCGCCTCCGCCTTTTTTGAGATTCTGTATCAAAAGACCTGAAAATCTTCGATAGCACTGCAACCCGGTACGGGAGGCGAATCTCTCATAGGCGGCGGCTTCACTGACTCCGTCCTTTATTTCCTGCAGGGTTATGTTCATCTCGTCATATACCGCAATTGTTGCCGCCCCCGCTTCCAGATCCAGGAGATATCTTCCCACTACCTTTTTCCAGGCTCCGTGAATGTTCATCCCCGCCGCTATGAGAAGCGTAATCTGATCTATCATTTCCGGATACTGCTCCTTTAACTGCTCGGATCGTAGCAGGCTCTCCTTTGTCCCCTCCTTATACTTAAGGTAGATAAGCATTCCGGCTATCCCTATCGCGAAAATGAAGATCAACTTATACGGAACGGAGCTCTGCTCTGACCAGATTATCTTGTTTCCGGCAATCTCCGTCGGCAGTTCAACCTTTGGATCTACGGGATGAGCCTCATACTGTGAATTAAAAAACCGATTTATCCCCAGTCTCAAAATTTCCTTTTTATCTAACCCATCCTTGTATATCAATCCAGTATAGATATCCTCAACCTCCGTCTTCTGGCACTCGAGTACTGTATTAATCTCGATCTCCGTATTCTTTTCAATATTGTCCCAAAGGATATTTCCCTCCTCATCAATGCATCCATCCGGAGTTATTTCATAGCTCGCCTTAACCCTTCCATCACAAAACTTTGCCGGAAGATTAAGGCTTTTGCAGATTTGCTTTAATGAGGTGTTCTCTGCGCAAATAGTCCTTTGCAACTCATCTCTGGCTTTGGACAAAAGATCATACACTTCTTCTTTTGCAAGATTTCTCTCCGGAATGCTCAAGTCATATTCCTCTGCTTCCATCACATCCGGACTTTCAACGTAAAGCTTTAGTTCTCTGTCTCCTTCGCCATTCTCATTCTTTTCCACATAATTTCCGTTTTCTATTATCTTTTTTTCAACTGCACCGGCAGCCAGAGCAATTATCGCTATCATCATCGGTACAACACATACCAACTGATATTTTTTCATCGTCTGCGACTTTTTGGTAAATCTCCAAGCCAAAAAAGATAGTACCAGCAATACAATCATTAAAATCAAACTTTTACACCTCTAATTATCCTGTCTGAAATCCAAAATCCGAACATATAGACCAGCAGACACATTGTCATTATCATCACTCCTTTAAGGTTGTGATACAGGGGATCGAGATATCCTCCAAAAGAAATCGAAACATAGAACATAACTCCAAGCGGTACCAGATTCATAATGCGGCTTTCAAGACGCTTTGAGGTCATGGCAGTGTAAATTTCTTTTGAAATCTCAATTTTATCTCCCATCTTCTTTACTGTTTTTCCGATGATTCCCGTAAAATCGCCTCCGCTGCGCTTTGCGAACCGCATGACCTGACAAAAATTTTTTACATCCGAGATATCGCTTCTATTTCCAAAATCATCTATCAGATCTTCTATGTTCTCGTTCACGCTTATCGCCTGGTTCATATTGTGAAGCTCCTTCGTCATATATCCGTCGTCACCGTAGAGTATTCGCATATCACGCTCTGCTTCCTTCCACGCATTTTCAAGGGAATATCCGGCAAGCAATGCTCCGCTTACACTCTGCATTGCCTCCCTGAATTGCAGGTTTAGTGCCTGTTTTCTTTTTAACCTGCATTCTTCGGCACTTCTCTTTAACCAAAACGGCACCACAATGACAGCTGCCGCCATTACCCATGCGCTTCTATAAAATAACAAAGCCACGACAAACACTATGATAAGCGCCTGCGCAATATACTTTATTTTCTGCGAATTGGTGAGCTCATATACGCTGTAATCCATAGTTACGCCTCCACTTCCCGGTGTTAATCAGATCCCCCTTCTTAATCCACATGGCATTAAGACCACCTTTGCCGTCATCCTTAAAATCTATCTCATACAGGGGATTGAGTTCTATCTCTCCCCCGTGATACGGCATCATCTCCGATATTCCAAGCAACCTCCTGCTCTTATCCTTCAGCCTTCCAAGGTGAACGATTATATCGATTCCCTCTGCAATCTGTGAGCGGATCGCCTCAAGCGGAATATCCATTCCCATCATCACCATGGTCTCTAATCGGTGAACCATGTCTTTTGGGGAATTGCTGTGTCCGGTACTCAGACTTCCATCATGTCCGGTCTGCATGCTCTGTAACATATCAAGCGCCTCCGCCCCTCTGACCTCGCCCACAATAATACGGTCAGGTCTCATTCTCAAAGCAGTCTTTATGAGCTGCCTGATGCTTATTGCACTCATACCTTCGAAATTTGCTGCCCTCGCTTCGAGCCTTACCAGATTTGGTTTGCCTAGCAGCCTGAGCTCAGCTGAATCCTCGATTGTAAGTATCCTCTCGTCATCGGGAATATACGCAGACAACGCGTTTAGAAAAGTTGTTTTGCCGGAACTTGTCCCTCCGGAAATGATCAAGTTATATTTTCTGCAGACCAGTTCCTTTAAAAAATCCGCCACCTCTTCCGACAAAGCCTCCCAACGGACAAGATCATCCATGGAGATTGCATTTTTCGGAAACCGCCTTATTGAAACAGCCGGTCCATCGATGGAAATCGGTGACAACACAATGTTCACTCTCGAGCCGTCAGGTAATCTCGTATCCACGATGGGGTTTGACTCGTTGACCATTTTGTTGTTTCCACCGACCATCTGTTGAATGACATCTTCCAGCTTTTTCTCTGATACAAAGCATTTCTCCCACTTATATATTCTTCCGGCTTTTTCAAAAAATATATTTCTCCAGCCGTTTATAAGTATCTCTGTCACCTCGTCATCATCGAGAAGCTCCTGGATCACGTCAAACTTTCGCAGCGAATTGTAAATACTGTTTGCCAGTGACTTTCTCTCAGAAAGCGAGACCATTCGCGTTTTCTCCTCGCATTTTAAGACATGATCTATCTCTTCCCAGATCATGTCCTCCTCCATATCGGTGGTCATATCAAGGTTTGCGATAACTCGCTCCCGCAACTGATTCAGGTATTCACCCGGTCGATCCCTTATGGGGTGATTCTTACTCTTCATCCTCAAAAACACCTCCGTTCTTTCTAAGCCATAGGTTTACGAGCTGCCTGTACCTGCCGCCCGTCACCTCCTCATACAGCGGTTCTCCGATTTTCTGATTCTGTTCAGTATCATCGCGATATAAAACAGGAATCGCTATTTCTCCTTCTGCTGCCAGACTGAGGTTTTCTTTGAATTTATCAATTGAAACCCTTTCCATGGTACCGGATCCAGATATCAGCACCCGGATATCACAATCTAAAAATACCTTTAAAATTCCCTCTGTTATCTCGCCAAGATCATAGATAATATAATCGAACAGACCCTGCGACCGTATAAACTCGGTAAGCGCATCTAAATCCTTATCCTTCACCTCAGACGCCTGGGCACACTGTGACAGTGGCATTATCACCTGCATATCACCGAAGTCCCTTAAGAACTGTCTAATCTCACCGATCGCCTGTCCTCTGTTCATATGACACAAGAGATCCCCCAATCCCTCGCCGTCAACCAATCCGAACGCCTTGACGTAATCCTGATTTGCTTTCAGGTTAATATAGATTACTTTTGATTCCTCCGCTAACGCATTTCCAAGCGACATCGCATAGCATGTATTCTCCGGATTTCCACCCGGTGAATATATGCAGATCACCTTGCCTCTCTGCACATACGGATTAAAATCTCTTGTCATCACCGACTCCCAGGCCTTTGTCCTGTAGAGTTCGTTAAGAAGGGCGGATACGCTGCGGTACTTGAACACACCCGACATATGATGAAACTCCTTAGGCAGGCGCTCCTCACACAACAGCACACATCTGCCCTCATATTCTTCTAAAAGCGCCTTAGTCCAGAAGCCTCTGCCAAACACCCAAAAATCAATGTTTTTTTGAGCCCCAAATCCCTCCTCACTTGTAATTCCGACAAATCGCAAACTTCTTCCCAATCCCACCTGAGCCTGTCGGATAAATTTTTTTACATAATCCGCTTCCTGATCACATAAAGCTACCCTTTTAATTCCCAATACTGCTCTCCTCTCTAAAAGTATTCCATTGCAATACAAATGATATATGCCGTAAAAATTGCCGGAGAAAAATGCATGAGACTTGAAGCGTCCACATCCTTATAAGGCCTGATCTTCCTGGTTTTAAGACACACTTTCACATAATCGGAAAATACGAAAGCGCGATACAGAAGCTTTTGTTCCCTAAAAAGCTTTATCAGTGCAAAAACCCCACCAACCAAAAACGATAAAACAATTACCTGCAGCATCTGCGTCCGTCCCAAAAACAAACCCATAACCGCAAACAGCTTTATATCACCTGCACCTAATACATGGATTAAAAAAAAGAAATAAAGTAATAGAATCGGGAGAACCATGCTCCCAAGAGTAGTCCCTATCGCTCTCAGCCCATGAAAGCTGATCGAAAGATTGAATCCTGCGATAAGTCCCGCGACTATCAGCACATTAGGAATGCGCTTTGTCCTTAAGTCAAAGCTTACAGCTACTGCCAGGTAGACTATAAGCATGGTCTCAAGTATCCAAGATAAAACCACCCCCTGTATTGTATCCAGTAAAACCAATAACCACGATTTGACCATGCCGACCGGATTCAGTCAGCAAGTGATTTGGAGTATAGACGCGAATAAAATATTTGTCTACCCTTTTTTGTTAAATTTTTTGTTTTTTGTAAGTATTTTACAAAATTTATTAGATAATTTTGTTAAAAAAACCTATGTTTTCTTTATCTTATTTTAGTTTGACTCACAAACTATTTTGATGTAGTATTAGAGTACTTGTTTGAATAATTATTCTCTTTTTGGGGAAGACCTTGAAGAAAGGATTATGATATGAAATACGGACTTATCGTCGAGGGCGGTGGCATGAAATGCGCATACGGCGCAGCTATCCTCGACAGATTTTTGGATGAAAAAATAAGTTTTGATTATTGTATCGGTATTTCGGCAGGCTCTGCAAACCTTGCATCTTTCCTTGCCGGACAGCGTGACAGAAACAGGCGCTACTATGTAGAACATTCCGACGATCCGAGATACTTAAGCCTAAGAAACTATTTTAAGACCGGATCACTCTTTGGTCTCGACTATATTTACAGCTATATGACAAACTCCGACGGTCCGGATCCATTGGATTTCCCGGCACTTCAAAGAGACAATACCGAATATGAGATTGTCACGACAGACGGAGCTACCGGAAAGCCTGTATATCTTAATAAAAGTCATATGGTTCAGGATGACTATTGGGCGGTAAAAGCCAGCTGCGCTCTACCTGCCGCTTGTAAACCAGTCAAACACGACGGGTTTACATTTTTTGACGGAGGTGTCTCGGATTCTCTTCCGATTGAGCGTGCACTCGAAAAAGGCTGCGACAAAGTGGTAGTCGTTATGTCCAAACCAAAGGGATATGTTAAAAAACCTCAGGGTGGACGCTGGTTTTATAAAATTGCATGCCGCAAATACCCTGCCATCGTAAATGCTTTGGACAATCGCCATATAATGTACTCGAGGGAATTAAACCGACTCTATGAACTTGAAAAAGAAGGAAAAGTTTTCCTCTACATGATGTCAAGGGATATAGATATCTCAGTCTACACCAAGGACAAGGCAATCATTCAGAGCGTATACGATCTCGGACTCGAGGATTATGAGACTCTGCGACCGGAGCTGCACAGGTTTTTGGATATTGAATAATTAGCTCTAAAGAATATAAAAAAAGGCTGCACCCTGCAGGAAATTTCCCGCAGAGCGCAGCTTTCTTATTTTACCGGTACTTACCTAATCATAAGTAACCTCATCCTCATAAACGTAATCCGGCGATTTATATTTTGCAGTTTCGATCAGCTTCTTGATATTTTTACATCTGTCGTTAAATAATACGCTGACCTCAAAATCATATTTACCTGTAGGCATACCGTTTACGTTAAGATTCTGCCATACCGACGTACCATATGAGGTCAATACACTCGTTGAATCGCTGTAACCATTTATTACTGTTTCATACTTGCTGTTGACGGTTTCGAGTGCCTGTGTAACAGAACCTAACAGATTCATATAATTAAAAGTTTCTGTCGAACTGTCCTCTTTAACAAAATCAATGGTTCTGTATGTTATATATCCGGCATCGATATCCTTGGTCAGAGCCTTCGCAAATGCAGCAACCTCTGCCTCTTCATATGATCTGTCATCGCTGGTAGATTCTATCTGAATGCTATCTTCACCATATACTCTCTCGTCCATCTGTATCTGACCCCAGCTCCAGTCAACATTTTTATAGTAGTCCACACTTAAATCCTCTTTCAAGGCTTCCTTGCCGAACTTTTCTTCAAAAATGTTCAGATAGTATGCCGCCTGATCTTCCTCGGCAACAAGCTTGTCCGAAACCGGAATATGATAGGATCGTCTTATTATTTTGCCGTTTTTGAGTATATAAGCAAGGTTTATATAGGTTCCATATGTATAATTCTTATCCGTAACCTCCATTCCCTCATTAGTTGAATCATAGTCAAGGTTCTGATATCCCTTCCGATTGTCAACTATGCATTTGTGCAGGTTTATAATTCCGTCCAGTTCCTCAGCGGTATCAACATCCACAATATATCTGTCATTTTCAATGAACGCTTCCTGTACCTGGTCTGACTCCGGAACATATGTAACCATTCCATAACCGTTCACCTTACCAATAGCAAAGAGCACTGCAATCAATGCGCATCCTATCACCCACTCAAGGATAAATCGTTTTGTGAAAATCTTAAATGCTTTAAAGAGAAGCATCTGAACGATCATCACGCATAAAAATGTGAACACAAATAATAAAACAATAAACAGCACAAACTGAGCACTTGCTGTCATGGTTCTTGCGTCGGCTGTCAGTGAGCTGAGAAGGAGTGCGGCTGAACTTCCTGCGCAAAATGCCACTCCCCATCTCGCAACAGGTCTCAGGCATCTGAATGCACTTGCATTTCCCGCAACCTCTATCTGACGTTTTTTGTAGAGGACATATCCAAATACCGCCAATGCAACAAATACCAGCAAATATATAACCAGTGCTAACTCTCCTGAAAACGCCCCTGTCCCGGCTGTTTCTTCCGACACATCACCATAATTTTTATAGATACGGCATCTTGTCATCAGGAAAAACGCCGGACTTAGCACATCCGCAACACTGGTGGACCCGAACGAAAAACTTCCCACTTGGTCAGCATTTACTCCAAATAAGAACAGGTCCGCAAAAAAGCTTACAATGCATCTTACTACAATGTATACCAGGTTGACCGCACCGTAATAGAAGATGGTTGCAAGCCAATGTCCGCTTATCATGCAGCAAAGCACTGCGATGACATAGAATATTACCGAATACCCCATTGCATACAGCAACACCGGCAATAGATAACCGCCAACGATTACGCCACCCTTTGCCCAGAACGGGATGCTGATAAGAAAGATCACTATCTGTGGAACGATCATAAACAGCAATCCTGTTATAAAGTTTGTGATATAGCTTTCCTTCCTTGATATAGGAAAGGCATGCATCATATTCGCCGATCTCGAACTAAAGAGAAAGGAAAAAACTGCAATTGCAGATAACAGGGCAAATACTATGATCTGTGGTACCGATGCGAGATTTGCAATGTCACCTGCCACACTATATGCCAGATCCTGCGGTTTCTCATCCAATGGCATCTGAACTATCATGGTCACTATTATATTAAAGAACAAAACTCCGAGATAGAGTGCCCAGACAGGCCACATTCTAAGTACAGTCTTTAAAAACAGCGTTTTATTAAAATAAGATGTTTTGGAACTCATAATTCACACCCCCTAACTCATATATGAAAATCTCTTCAAGTGTAAGCGGCAGAGTGTCAACAAAAAGCGCACCCATATTTTCCAGACAACCCTTGATAGCATCTGTCTTTCCTCTCACTATAAGCTCATGCACCCTACCTGTCTGCTTGCTGTAGAGCACCTTAAATTCATCTGCAAGTTTTGGCATATCTCCCTCAAATGCCACCTGAATCTTGCAAATATCCTCCTGAAGCTCATCCATAGATCTCTCCAAAAGAAGTTTTCCCTCATGCATTATGCCCACGTGGTCGCAGACATCCTCAAGTTCTCTTAAGTTGTGTGATGATACGAGCACTGTCATTCCCCTCTCTGCAACATCGCTCATAAGTATGCTCCATATCTGGCGTCTCATCACCGGGTCAAGACCGTCCACCGGCTCATCAAGTAAAAATAACTTTGGGCGAATGCACATTGAAACCCAAAACATCGCCTGTTTTTTCATACCCTTTGACATTGTTCGGATACTCTTCTTTTTGTCTATCTTCGGAAAATAGGATTCTATCCTCTTAAACAGATCATTGTCATATCCCGGATACAGACCGGCATAAAATTTTCTCATATCCTCAACTGACGCCTGTGGAAAATAAAACAGATCATCCGGAATGTATGCAATCTCTGACTTTACCTTAGAGTTTTCATAAACCGGCTCTCCGTCGATCAGTATCTTTCCGCTGTCCTGTCGGTATATTCCCATAAGGTGTCTCATTATGGTTGATTTACCTGCGCCGTTCGGTCCGACCAGCCCATAGACCGCGCCACTTGGCACATTCATCGAAAGATTATCCAACGCCTTAAAGTTTTCGAATGTTTTTGTGACATTGCTAACCTCAATCATCTTTTCATATCCCCTTTCCGTCGAATCCTTTCTATAAGCTCATCCTTTTTCACCGCAAGAAATATCAGCTCCTCGACAATCTCGTCAAATTTCTGCAAAAGTTTATTCTTTCTTGGCGAGTCCTCAGGCATGCGGTCTGTAACAAAAGTCCCACGTCCTGTCACCTTGTAGATATACCCTTCTGCCTCGAGCTCACGGTAAGCTCTCTGCACAGTGTTTGGATTCATGGCAAGCGTAGCCGCAAGTTCTCTCACGGATGGAAGCTTCTCGTTGGCGGCCAGGCCGCCCGTTGTTATAAGCTTTATTATGTTTAGCTTAATCTGCTCATAAAACGGATGGCTGTCACGATAGTTTATCTGTATCATGCTTCTCCCCTCCTGTTTTTACTGAATTCAAGATATAATGCAAAAAAATTAAGTGTATTAGTTCAACTAACACACTTAATATACACCGATACATTTTATTTGTCAACCAATATATTATTTTTTACTCTTATACTCAATCGTTCCTACTATATCTATAGCCTCATCATACTGTTCTTTTGTCCATTCTCCCTGTACCGCATAGTTTACGGCATTTATATCCTCAAGATCCCCGCTTAAGCAAATTCCCTCCCAGACGGTACTGCCATCATAATAAAGAATATCCGCGTCAACTCCGGCCAAAGGCACCGTCTCTTTTTCCATTCCGGTTCCACACCATCCGACAAATCCGGATCCGATCTCTACCTTTTCCTGCTCAGAGGCATCCTTTGGCTTTATGGCAATTCCATAATCCATTCCGGAAATGAGCTTGTCACTGCCCTCCTCGCAGATTTCATATGTCCAGTCATCGGGCACTTCTATTGAGATTTCGCCATCTTTCCCGCTTACGCAGACACGGGTAGTCTCAACCTGTATCTCATCTGATACGTTTTCGCCCTCTGTCGCATTCTCGGTGTCATCGGATGTGTTTTCACTTTGTGCGGCAGTTTTTGCTTCATCGGATATATTTTCATTTGAAGAGGCTTCCTCTTTATTATTTTGACTGCCACAAGCGCACAAACCAAGTGCCGAGATCAACATAACTCCCATAAAAATCTTCTTTTTCATGATCATCATCCTCCAATTTTATAGATATTACACCTATTATATATGCATAATTATAATACACCCGACATCTCTGTTTTATAATCCTCATCACAGAATGTTCGAATTTAGGCATATTCTATGCCGTTTTTCGCACACATTGCATACATATCTATTGTCTTAAATACCGCTGCGTGCTAATATAAATCCCATGAATGAAGAGATACGAACCATTTATCCAATAGCACATATTTACAACGATTTCAAAGACAAATTCGGACTTCCAAAACAGAGTGGTCTTGCACCACATCTCATGTCCAGAATAGTTATGACTCCAAAATTCCGGGTGGCTGAAGCCTTTCGCGGTATAGAGGATTATGACAGACTCTGGCTTTTATGGCTTTTTGACGATGACGGAAAAGGTTTTTCACCCACAGTAAGACCTCCCATGCTTGGCGGCAATGAGAGAATGGGTGTCTTTGCTACCCGATCTCCAAACCGGCCAAATCATATCGGTATGACAAATGTAGAACTAATCTCATATGAGTGGGATCCCAAGGACGGTCCGGTTATTACCGTCGCAGGCGCAGATATTCGCAGCGGGACAGCCATAATAGATATAAAACCGTATATATCCGCTGCCGATTGTCAACCTGTTTTGCGCAATGGGTTTACATCTCGTGCAAAACAAACTCCACTCACCGTGGCTTTCGATACCATAATTCCTAGAGAGATTGACGAAAACAGCATTACTGCACTAAAAGAGGTTCTCTCTCTCGATCCACGTCCGCGCTATCAGGATGACCCCTCACGTATATACGGCATGGACTATGGCGATTACAATATTAAATTTAAGGTTGATGGAAACCGGATAATAGTCCTTTCGTTTTAGTCAGCTATTAGTATTTCCGGTAATAACGTGGCCGCCGGCTAAGCCGACGGCCTTATTATTTCTTTCTTATTCACCTGCTGAGAGATTCTCGATGACAAATAGTCTGATTACATTATCAATCATTGCCTCTGTCGGTTCTTTTGTTATGCTCGCTGCCATCCAGTAAGCATATTTGCCGGTAAACCAGCTCTTTAACTCTTCGATGTCGCTTCCATATCTAAACTCTGAATGATAAGTGGTCAACGGTGTATCA
>CAJOQF010000054.1 GCA_905236295.1 uncultured Eubacterium sp.
ATAACGTCGATCCTTATATCCTTTTCATCTATCTCTATCTCAACATCCTCCGCTTCCGGCATAACCGCAACGGAAATCGTAGATGTGTGGATACGTCCGCCCGACTCTGTCTTGGGGATACGCTGTACACGGTGAACTCCGGACTCATACTTCATGATGGAGTATGCATTTGCGCCCTCAACCATGAATGTCACATTCTTCATTCCGCCGATTCCAATCTCCTCACACTCGACGAGCTCAACCTTCCAGTTTCTGCTCTCGGCGTAATGCACATACATTCTGTAGATCTCAGCCGCAAAGAGAGCTGCCTCGTCTCCGCCTGCGCCGGCTCTGATCTCAACAACAACAGTCTTGTCATCATTAGGATCCTTAGGAAGAAGAAGAATCTTGAGCTTGTTCTCGAGTTCTTCCACTGCTGCCTTGGATTCGTTGAGCTCCTCCTTGGCGAGTTCCCTCATCTCCTCGTCGTTTTCCTCCTCAAGGATCTGCAGCGACTCCTCGATGTTTTCTTTTTGCTTTTTGTATTCCTTGTAAGCTTCAACTATCGGAGCAAGATTTGCCTGCTCCTTCATAAGCTTTCTAAAACGGTTTCCATCCGAAGCCACATCAGGCTCGGAGAGTGTATTCATAAGCTCCTCATATTTCATCAGGAGATCTTCAAGTTTATCAAACATCTTTGCCTCCGTAAAATTTAATTGATATATTTTGCAGATACGACACGCTCTAAACCGGCGAGATCCCTGTGTATCTCCACCTGCGAAAAACCTGCCTCTATAAAAAGGCTCAACACGTCTGCTCCCTGATCGCATCCGATCTCGAACAGTACAGTACCGCCCCTGTTTAAGAACGACGGGGCTTCCTTTATTATCCTTCTGTAAAAGATCAATCCGTCCTCTCCGCCATCCAAGGCATTTAAGGGATCGTATTCTCTCACTTCTCTGTCAAGCTTTGCAATATCTTCGCTTTTAATATATGGCGGATTGGAAACTATTATATCATATTTTTTGTCCACCTGCTCAAAAATATCGCTCTTGAAAAAATTAATTTTGGCTTCATGCAGTTTGGCATTTTCCTCGGCAATCGACAGAGCAGCCTCTGAAATGTCACTGGCATCCACGCAAATATTCCTGCCGGCAAGCTCCAGTCCAAGAGTTATGGCAATGCATCCCGAACCGGTACACATATCGAGTATGGATAATCCTTTTGAATCACCACCGGCCGTGCCAAGATAATCTCTTCGAATTGACTTTAGCGTTCTCTCTACCAAAACCTCAGTGTCAAATCGCGGCACCAGCACATCGCCGTTTACTATAAATCGTCTTCCGAAGAAGTACGCCTCCCCGAGTATATGCTGCATCGGCACGCGCTGCTGTCTTCTATTTGTCATATCAAGCATCTTGTCGACATCAGTTTTTGCAAGATCATCATCCATATGTGCATAATATCCGGCTTTTGTAACTCCTGTTACGTGAGAAAAAATAAGCCATGCATCCGATTCAAAATCTTCTATCCCCGCATCCGACAAAATGCCCTTTATTTTCGCGAAAACTTCCGAATATTTCATTTTATATCACAGCAGGTCTCATCCCCTGCTTCATTGTAGTTTTTAAGAAACTCTTTCCAGTCAAACACAGCATTTACCGATGCAATACCTACCTCGATCTGGTCATCATCAGGCTCGCGCGTTGTAAGCTTTTGCAGTGCGAGTCCGGGTTTGTTTATCAGATTAACAAACCAGTTGTCATATCTGCCGGCAAGCCTGATAAACTCATAGGAAACTCCGGCGACCACAGGTATCAGAACAATTCTGTACAAGAGTTTCATCGCCTGCGAGTCAACCTGGATCAACAGGAAAAATATTACAGTTACGATCATTACAATAAGAAGGAAGTTCGTTCCGCATCTCTTGTGAAATCTCGTAGACTTTCTCACATTTTCCACATTCAGCTCAAGCCCCGACTCAATACAGTTTATGCATTTATGCTCTGCACCGTGATACATAAAGGTTCTCTGGATGTCTTTCATCCTTGATATAAGCAGCATATATCCGAAAAATATCACAAGTCTTAAAACTGCTTCTATAAAAGATATTACCCTGTCTGAAGCAATATACTTTTGAAATATCTGTGAAATATAAAACGGCGCGATCATAAATATTCCGATCGCTATCACGAGAGAGATTATAAGTGTAGCTCCCATGATCGCATTTTCCTTGCGCTTTTCCGTACTGCTCTTCTCACGCTTCGGATCTTCATCTTCAAAAAACGATGCGGAAAACATAAGCGAAGACAGTCCGAGGTAGAGTGAATCGATAAAGCTGATCACCCCTCTGACTAACGGTATCCTGGATGTCACATCGTTTTTCCCGATGCCCTTGTATTTTTTCTTTTCTACTTCGATCTCCCCGTTTTCGAGTCGCACCGCAACGGCATACTCATCACCGCCGCGCATCATCACGCCCTCCATAACGGCCTGACCGCCAATGCCCGAATACTTCATACGTACCTCCTGCAAGATAAAGAAAAAGGTCAGGAAAAAATCCCAACCTTAAATCTCCTTTGCATCGAACAATTAGTCGTTCTTTAAGCCATACTTTCTGTTGAACTTGTCTATACGTCCGCGAGCCTGTGTTGACTTCTGCTGACCTGTATAGAACGGATGGCACTTAGAACAGATCTCCACGTGGATATCTTCCTTTGTGGAACCGGTTGTAAATGTGTTGCCACAGTTACATGTAACAGTTGCCTGATAATAATCCGGATGTATTCCCTCTCTCATTGATTTCACCTCACATATTTTAATCTTATTAGTAGTCTGCGCCGTTCAAAACATGCCGAATTTCGCATCATCATCTGAACAGCTTTTTAAGATTACCATATTTTCTATCACAATGCAACAAAAACTTTTTGTTTTTAGCACTTCTCTGCGATAGTATATAATAACTTCTCTGACTCCTCCCAGCCGAGGCAGGGATCAGTGATAGATTTTCCGTAAACATGCTCTGAAATCTTCTGACTTCCGGGTTCGATATAACTCTCTATCATAACACCCTTTACAAGGTCATGAATGTCCTTTGACATCGTGCGGTTGTGAAGAACCTCATCTACGATCCTGACCTGTTCCCTGTACTGCTTGTTTGAATTTGAATGGTTAGCATCCACTATACAAGCCTTGTTTACCAGATCCATCTGATTGTACATGTTGTTGAGGATTATTAGCTCCTCGTAATGATAGTTCGGCATGCTGTTTCCCTTTTTATTAACCGAACCTCTCAAAATCACATGGGTGAGTTCATTTCCGTCTGTGCTGACCTCGTATCCTCTGTATGAGAATATGTGCGGATGCTGGGCTGCGTAGACTGAGTTAAGCATTACCGAGAAGTCTCCGGAAGTAGGATTCTTCATTCCGCTTGCCACATCAAATCCGCTGACCGTAAGTCTGTGGAACTGATCTTCCACCGAACGGGCTCCGATCGCCACATAGGACAAAAGATCCTCAACGTAGACGTAATTTTCCGGATAGAGCATCTCATCTGCCGGCGAAAGTCCTGTCTCATTCATAGCGCGAACCATCATATGTCTCATCGCTATAAGTCCTTCCCTGAGATCCGGTTCTTTTTCAGGGTCAGGCTGACTTGTGATACCCTTGTAGCCCTCACCTGTTGTTCTAGGTTTTCCGGTGTAAATCCTCGGTATAATAAGAAGCTTATCCTTTACCTTTTCATTTACCTTTGCAAGTCTGTGGACATAATCTATGACCGCTTCCTCATTATCTGCGGAACACGGTCCGATAAGAACGATAAAACGATCATCCTTACCTGTTAAAATATCGCGAATAACAACGTCTCTTTCTTTTTTTGATCGTACAGCCTCCTTGCTGAGCGGATATTCGCTTTTAATCTCATCCGGTGACGGAAGCTTGTCTTTGTATGTAAAACTCATTTTTATTAAATCCTCCTAAACAAACAATTCATTTTTAATCTTTTCCGCCGGCATCTCACATCCGGTCCAGCATTCAAATGAAGCTGCGCCCTGATACAAAAGCATGTACATCCCGTTCATGGTAGGATGTCCCGATGCTTTTGCTGCTTTAAGCATTTTTGTTTGTCTTGGATGGTATATAATATCAGTAACTATAAGCTCCGGATCATATTCGCTAAAATCTTCGATCAAAGCATTGTCTGTATCCGGTTCCATTCCAACGTTTGTCGCATTGTTGATCAATGCGCTGTCTTCTATAGAAGACTTAAGGCACGAACGATCAGCGATGTCGCTTACCACAACCTCGCAATCAGTCTCATTTGTTATGCCGGCCGCAAATTCGAGCGCCGGCTTCATAAATCGTTCCTGCTCAAACATATATATCTTTTTGACTCCATCCAAAGCGGCCTGGGCACAGATTGCCTTTGCAGCGCCCCCCGCTCCGAGCATAGTCATATTCTTACCTATAATATCAAAACCCGCGTCTTTAAGAGACTGCATATAACCGATGCCGTCAGTTGTGTGTCCTACCAGGTGTCCGTCTTCATTGATAACTGTATTAACAGCGCCGGTAAGCTTTGATGCAATCGTAAGCTCATCCATATATTCAATTACAGCCACCTTGTGCGGCATCGTGAGATTAAAACCTCTAATCCCACAATTTTTAAGTCCTATAACTGCACTGCCGAGATTTTCGGGTAAAACATCAAGAGCCAGATATCTATAATCCAGCCCCAGTAAGTCAAACGCCATATTATGCATAGCCGGTGAAATTGAATGTGCCACCGGATGTCCGAGCAGCGCCGTCAGGCGCGTAGTTCCACTAATTTCCATGTCTTCTATCTTATGACTTATCTTAATATGTGTCAAGAAAGTATTTGAAATAAAGATAAAAAAAATCAAGAAAAAATTTAATATTGTGCACAATTTGTTTATAAATTAAATAGTGAATATGATTTCATAGTGTGTTATTATATAGCAAATATTTTAATAACGAGGAAAGAAACATGCAAAAACCAACTACGATCAAAAACACAACCTTCGGAAGCGGACGTCCCGTTGTATGTGTTTCCGTCACTGCACGCACAGCATTTGATATCATCTCAGAGATCAGAGAACTCGTGGCAAACAAGGTTCAGATGATAGAGTGGCGTGTTGATTATTTCGAGGGAATCACCGAGGCCAAAAACGTTACGGAGGTTCTAAGCACAGTAAAGCCACTGCTTACCGACACTGTATTTTTATTTACATTCAGAACCAAAGAAGAAGGCGGCAACATCACTATCCCCGAGGAGCGGATAATAGAGCTCAACGAAACCGCCGCAAAAAGTGGGGTGATCGATATAATAGATCTCGAATTCTTCCAGGCTTCTGATTCAAAACGCGAAATAAAACGTTTCAAAGATCTGGGGATTAAGGTTATAGCCTCACATCACGACTTCGAACAGACTCCCGAAGAGAGTGTCATGAAGATGCTCCTGGAATATATGCGTGAAGGCGGCGCAGATATAGTAAAGCTTGCCGTGATGCCTCAGAGCTTCGAGGATGTCTTAAGACTCATCTCAGTAACAAATGAAATGCACAACCGCTACAAAGAATTGCCTATAGTAACTATGTCGATGGGAAAGCTTGGCATGATCAGTCGAATGTGCGGAGAGATAAGCGGTTCATGCATCACGTTCGGTGCTTACCACACAGCTTCCGCTCCCGGACAGATCAACATGAACGATCTCAACACCGTATTGGATATAATACATTCAAATAATTAAAAAAGCGCAATAAAATATTGCCCGGAGGTAAAAATGATATTTATAACAGGATTTATGGGTACGGGTAAGACTACCGTATCAAAACTTCTCGCCGAAAAACTCGGACTAAACTTAGTAGATACAGATAACTATGTCGAAGAAAAGACCAGAAGAAAGATTCCGGCGATCTTTTCTAACGATGGTGAAGATTTTTTCAGAGATCTGGAAACCAGAGCCTTATCAGAAGTAATAGACGATGGATATGATATCGTATCCTGCGGAGGCGGAATTGTACTCCGTGAAGAAAACAGGAAAATGATGCAGGAGGCCGGAAAAATCTTTTGTCTTACAGCAACTCCCGAGACCATCTACAACAGAGTCTGTACAAGCACCAACCGTCCTCTTTTAAACGGCAACATGAGTGTTGAAAGCATACGTACAAGACTTCATTCAAGGCGCAAACAATATGACGCTTGCAACCCTATAAAAATAAGAACAGACTCTCTCACACCGGAACAGGTAGTTGATGAGATCTGCCGACAGATGTAACTGCAAAAGCGGGATTTTCCCATACAAAAAAGCTGGCGAAATCGCCAGCTTTCTTTTTACTTTGCATAATCGACAGCTCTTGACTCTCGAATAACACTTACTTTTATCTGACCCGGATACTCAAGCTCATCCTCGATGCGCTTTGAAATCTCGCGTGCCATAAGTACCATTTCCGCGTCGTTGATCTGTTCAGGAACGACCATAATTCGAACCTCTCTACCTGCCTGAATAGCAAATGATTTTTCTACTCCCTTGAAATCGTTTGTG